>JBKJYI010000087.1:0-4210 GCA_046715855.1 Phycisphaerae bacterium | reverse complement strand
GCCTACGACATATTCCCAACGGGCGATGGGCTTGGTGGCGACCAGGTAAATTTGGTGACCGGTCATGTCGTCGGAAATCGACCGTGAGAGAAAGATGGTGAGCATGCCCAGGAGCAGGCCCGTGCCGGCGAGACCGTACGCCATGAAACTTTGGACGGCGCCCGTCAGAGTCGAGTCGCCGGTGACCGAAAAGGGGAGGCCCAGAACAATCATGGCGATGAGCAGCACGAAGACCAGAGCGATCTTCATACGGATGCCTTCGGCGATCATTTGGCGGGAGACGGCCCAGATGCGACTCACGGCTTGGCGGCTCCCCTCGGGGTGTCTTCGTCTTCGGGCTTGCTGAGGAGCGAATCGATGACGGCGCGGTCGGCAGCCGGGCGTTCGCGAGGTGCGTCGGACTTGCGGCCCGGCGAAGTCTTTGCGATGGGAAGGTGTGCGCTGTCAGGCTGTTTTGATTGGGTTTCGGGCCGGGTCAGGAGATCGTCAATGAGTTCGCGCTTAACTGGATCGGGCTTGGGCGGCGGAGCGATCGGACGGACTGTCTCCATGTTCCTTGAGGCGACGACGAGTTGGTCCACGATCCCGCGAGTGGGCTCGGTGGCTTTTTGCAGAAAGTCTGGAATGGCACCGCCTTTTCGCGCGCCGTAGGTACGCAGATTCGCGGCCTGGGCTTCTTCGACGATCTTGAGGAAAAAGTCTTCGAGCTTCACGCGCGGGTGCGAGACGCTGACGACCTCTTTGGCTTCGAGACGGCTGATGAGTGCACGAACTTCCCGTAGCGTGTCCTCGCTGAGCGCAGGAGCGGTGATCTGCGTCACGTCTTTCTGGGCGAGCAGGTCATTGATCTGACCGGCGGCCCGCTCCTGCCCTCCATACAGAATGGTCACCCGATCACAGACGTCCTCGACGTCGGCGAGGATGTGACTGGAGAGGAGAATTGTTTTGCCTTTGCGGCCTAAGTCGCGGATGACGTCTTTGATCTGTCGCGCGCCGATGGGGTCGAGCCCGCTGGTGGGCTCGTCGAGTATGAGGAACTCGGGGTCGTTGAGCAGAGCCTGGGCGAGACCGATGCGTCGGGCCATGCCCTTGCTGTATTCGCCGATTCGACGCTTGGCTTCGTGACGCAGGCCGACCATGTCAAGCAGGCGCTCGATTCGGTCGCGGCGGACGCGGGCGGGAAGTTGAAAGAGCCGGCCGAAGAAATCGAGCGTCTCGTGGGCCACGAGAAAACGATAAAGGTAGGACTCCTCGGGGAGGAAGCCGATTCGGCTTTTGACCGAGACATCGGTGGGCGGCTTGCCGAAAACCGAAATGCGGCCTTTCGTGGGGTAGAGCAAACCGAGCAGCATTTTGATGGTGGTGGTCTTGCCGGAGCCATTGGGTCCGAGCAGGCCGAAGATTTCGCCGGGGCGGATCTCGAGATTGAGGTCCTTGACGGCTTCGACGCGCGGACGCTTCCAGAAGTCACGGAAAGTCTTGCACAGGCCCGCGGTCTGGACGACTGGTTGGTCGGCTGTCTGGCTCATGCGATCAAAATTCAGCGGCGCAAAACGTCGCGCGATCCGGCTTTCACCTCGGTCCTTCGTCATCAGGCCCCAAGGGGCGGAGGACATCGGGGCGAAGTTTCTTCGGATCGAACTCCTTGGTTTGAAGTTGTTTGGCCTCGTCGATGCGTGTTTGCTCCGGGTCAAGGGGCACGTGGAGGCGAAACTGGCTCTTGCCGGGGCGGTACACCTTGGTCACGCCCGGGTAGCGCAAGATCGTTTCGCGAGTCTGCTCCCAGAGTCGCCCCACAAGCAACGCGGGATTGCGTTCGAATTCCGGCACCAGCGTGCTGTAAAGCTCGACATCGGCTTTCATCCGGCCCACCGCGACGGCCTGGTATGCTCCGGCGTCTTTGATCATGCGACCGGCGTGACCCTCGACGCCGGTGGTCAAAAGCGTGTCGAGTTCGGCGCGGAGCGGTTCGACAGGCTCGTCTTTTTGTTTGGCTTTCTCGATGGCGTCGAGCAATTCAATGACTCGAGAGTGAGCCGCCCCGGCGGCTTCGTTCAAGATGGTGGTGCGTTTTTGCTCGGCGTCGCGAATGCGCGATTGCTTGGCGTTTTCGGCGCGCTGGGTGTTGTCGAAGGCGTCGCGGACGGGAATGGGCGGCGTGGGCTCGAACATTTCGACGCGAGCAACCTTGAGGCCACTATTTAGCTCGGCGAGTCGCTCGTTGGTTCGCAGCACCATCTCGCTCTGCACGTAATCGACGCGGGTGCGAATCAGTTCCTCGGCAGTGAGTTCGCCGGCGATCTGAATGCCGGCGGTTTCCACCATGAGCCGGATCAAGTCTTCGGCGGCCTCGAGCTCTTTCGTCAGCACTGTCGAGATGTACGCCCGGACGTCGTCGATCTTGTAGGTGACTTTCCACTGCACATGTACCAGGCCGCCATCGGAGGTGACCAGGGCGCCATCGAGCGAGGGGTGAAGCCCGGCGCCGCTGCGGACGATCATGGCGAGAGGCTTGCCTTCCTCCTCGGGGCGGCGCATGAAGGTGTGGCTTTTGACTTTGAGCTCGTTGCTCTTATTGGTGGGGAGCGGAATGATCTCGTCGATGGGATAGGGGAGCCCCCACGCAAGGCCCGGTCCAAGAGTACGGGGCTGGAGGCTTCCAAGCCGGAGCATCAAGGCCTGCTCGTGGCTATCCACGCGTCGGACGTTGGAAAAGAGATAGAGCACGATCAGCAGAATCATGATGCCTTTGAGAATGCTGAAGCTCGAGCGAAGAGCGTCGGCCAGCGACTGGTTGGCGGCGTCGAGTGGCTCCTCGGAAAACTCGGGATCGCGATGCCCGTGATGATCAGACCCGTGGTCGTGATCATGATCGTGAAGATGATGATGGTCGTCGTGTTGGTGCACGTTTAGTCTTTCTCGGGTACGAGTTTCGGCGGCGTGCTTCCAATATCTTCCGGCGTCGGATTATTTCCTCTTGGGTTAATCGCGCCGTCGTATTTGATGGTTTCCTGATTCAGCCGCGCCCTAATCTCATTGAGTTCATTTTGAGCCTGATCCTTTTCCGACTGCGCACTAGGAGCGACGCGGGCGCGGGCCGCCACATCGAAGACGTCCCAGGGCGGTTCGCTAGCGTCGAGGATTAAGGTGGTTCGCTCTCGGAGCGCTTCGGCGACGGTGCGAAGCTTATCGAGGAAGATTCGCAATTCAGGATGCTTGTTGAATTCCTTGTAATAGTCGCCGACGACGCGCTCGGCCTCGGCGCGAATCGTGCCCACTTTTTCATTGGCGGCTGCCAGGATGCGTTCTTGCGCCGCCGATGCTTCGGCGAGGATATCGTTGGCTTTCGCGTCGCCCTCGGCAATGTATCGAGCGGCCTTGGCCTGTTCGTGAGCCTTCATGCTGCCGAAGATGGTGCCCGTGACGGACTGCGGCAGGCCGAGTTTCTTGATTCCAAATCCGACAACTTCAATTCCGTATTCATCGGAGGCATCCTTGGCGACTGCGGTTTCTATCTCCTTCTCGATTTCGCGGAGTTTGCGGCGCTGCGGATCGGTGGTGACCAATTCGTCGAAGGAGTGATTGCCGGCGACGGCCTGGCGCTGCGTGACGATGGTGGTACGGAGCTTGCGTTCGCCATCGGCTTCGCCGCCCGGGAAATTGGTGTGGAATTTCGAGGGGTCGGAGATTTTCCACAAGGTAAACGTGGTGAGCAGGAGATTTTTCCCGTCCATGGTGCGGGTTTCTTCGGTCTTGTCTTCGAGCGTGCGGATGCGCTTGTCGTACTTCACGACGTTTTGAACCGGTGCGGGCCACTTCAAGTACAGGCCCGGCTTGGTGATGGCCTCCTTGGCGGGACTGCCCCAGGTCTTGCGGATGGCGACCTCGGTGAAACGAACCTGGAAGGTGCACATGTAAAGGAGCAAGACGAGACCGAGAAAGGTCGCGGCGATAATGGTGCCGATGTTTTTCAAGATGTTTCTCCGAGCGAGTGGCATTGCAAAGCGACCCGGCGCCGTGCAAGAATCGATACATGCCGGCGCCCGGTGAGGCCGGGCTTGGGCATGCCACGCCCACCCCGCAGTTTTGGCCATGGCGGTTCACTAGTTCGACCCGCAATGATAATAATTCTGGCCTGAAAGAACCAGAATCCGCTTTGGGCACGGGCCCCTTGGTCGCCTGGTTACTACCCTTCTGGTCGGGCCTAACC
>JBKJYI010000086.1:0-8287 GCA_046715855.1 Phycisphaerae bacterium | reverse complement strand
TCCACGTTTAACGCAGTCCATGTCAGCGTCCGCTGCAGCAGCGGCAGTGCGAATGGTCCGGTGCCGCTTTTTTTCGCCGGTATTTTCGGCAAGAACGACACGGAGGTGTCCGCCAGCGCGGTGGCATCGCTCAATGACCACTTCAGCGGGCTCGCCGCGGCGGAATCGCGCTTCTTGCTCTGGCCGTTTACCAAAAACATCGCGCAATACGAAGCGCAGTGCGCCTCAGGCGGTGACGCGTATGGATACGATGCGGACAGCCAAACCGTAACCGAAGGGGGCGATGGCACTCGCGAAGTGATTTTGTACCCCGGCGATGAGGCGCCGGGCAATTACGGCATCATCAATATCGGCGCGGCCAGCCTAAGCGCTTCGGAGCTCAGCGAGCAGATCATGAATGGCATTACCACCTCCGATTTCGAAACGACATTCGGCACTTCGGATTTGAGCTTTTACGATGAATCCGGCGCTTCCACACCCTACCTGGTGCCAGGCAATACCGGTCTCAAGGCGAAGCTCGAGAGCGCCATCCAATTGAGAGTAGGCAACATCGTGGGCTTTTTCGTGCACGACCAGGTACAAGGATCCGGCTCCAACACCAAGTACCGGGTGGTCAGCATGCGATTTGGCCGAGTCATGCACGTGGCCCTGCAGGTGGCGTCCACCAAACGCGGCCTCTGGATTCAGCCCGTGACGAATGTCGGTCCCGGGGTGGTGGTCAACACCGCGGCTCCGAGCTCGTTCGGCGCGGCGGGCACCATCATGCTCGTGCGATAACGGTGACCCAAGCTAAGCTCGACTTGCTTGACCATGA
The DNA here is from genome assembly GCA_046715855.1 of Phycisphaerae bacterium. Classification (GTDB taxonomy): domain Bacteria; phylum Planctomycetota; class Phycisphaerae; order UBA1845; family UBA1845; genus CAZAMB01. Next base: position 7,473 of record JBKJYI010000086.1, on the reverse strand, counting down.
AGTCGAAGCCACAATGCCGTGAATGGGTGAATGCGTCCTTTTCACATCCGATGGTCATGTCGGCGTCGTGACGCTCAACCGGCCCGAAGTGCTCAATGCACTTTCTGTGGAACTGATGGAGCAGCTGATCAAGGCGCTGGAGGTCTTTGATCGCGATACAAACATCTATGTCATCGTGCTGGCCGGAAGCGAAAAGGCATTCGCGGCCGGGGCGGACATCGGCGACATGGCCGAGGCTTCGCTGCTGGACATGTACGAGCGAAACAACCTGGCCCGATGGATGCGGGTCAAGGCGATTCGCAAGCCGATCATTGCGGCGGTCAGTGGATTTTGTCTCGGCGGTGGGTGCGAGCTGGCGATGCATTGCGATATTATTGTCGCGTCGGAATCGGCGCAGTTCGGCCAGCCGGAAATCAACATTGGAGTCATGCCCGGCGCCGGGGGCACGCAACGCCTCACGCGGGCGATCGGCAAATTTCGGGCCATGGAAATGGTGTTGACTGGGCGGTTCATCTCCGCACAAGAAGCCCACGAGGCCGGGCTGGTTTCGAAGGTCGTGGCAAAGGAGCAGTTTCTCGCCGAGGCGATACGGCTCGCCCAGCAGATAGCGACCAAGCCGCCGCTGGCTCTCAAACTCGCCAAGGAGGCGGTGCTGGCGGTGGACGAAATGCCGCTGGCTGCGGGATTGGAGTATGAACGTAAGCTATTCTATTCGCTTTTCGCCACGCAGGATCAAAAGGAAGGCATGCGGGCGTTTGTCGAGAAGCGAAAACCGCGATTTGAAGGAAAATAACGCAAACGCCAAAACCCACAAAGCCGAAAAGCCAAAACGCTGAAACGAAATATTTGCAAACCTAGCGTTCTAACCGTACTAACTGACCGCTTCCTTCTCGTTGCGGCCCTGTTTTCGTGACATCGACGACGAATCGGACTATCTTTTCGATTTGATGTTCAAGAAAATCCTGATTATCAATCGCGGTGAGATCGCGGTGCGGGTTGCGCAGACCGTGCAGGAAATGGGGGTATTGGCCGCCACGGTTTACTCGGACCCGGATCGATGCGCCCCGCACGTTTTGGCCGCGGATGAAGCCTACCTGCTGGAGGGAAAAACCGCGGCGGAGACATACCTGCGCGGCGAGAAAATCATTGAAATTGCCAAGCAAAAGCATGTCGTTGCCATTCATCCTGGCTATGGATTCCTTTCGGAGAACGCGGGCTTCGCGCAAGCCTGCGGGGATGCGGGCATCACGTTCATCGGACCTTCTTCCGAAGTGATTCGAGCCACGGGGAACAAGATTGCCGCGAAGAAGACTTTGGCCGCCGCCGGGGTGCCGGTGGTGCCGGGATGGACGGGGGCTGGCCATGAAGATTCGACCCGCTTTCGAACCGAGGCGGCAAGGATTGGTTATCCGGTTCTGATCAAGGCGGCTTCGGGCGGCGGCGGCAAGGGCATGCGTCTGGTGCGCGAGGAGGGCGAGCTGCTTCATGCAGTTGAGTCGGCACGGCGGGAGGCGGGCGCCGCATTCGGTGACTCGGAGGTTTTTCTCGAAAAATACCTGGAGCGGCCTCGGCATGTGGAATTTCAAATCTTTGGCGACTCGCACGGGAACATCGTGCACGTATTCGAACGGGAGTGCTCCATCCAGCGGCGGCATCAGAAAATACTCGAAGAAACTCCCTCTCCGGCGCTGAACCCGCAGCTTCGAGTGCGAATGGGTGAGGCCGCTGTGCGAGGGGCTCGCGCCGTAAAATACACCAACGCCGGAACAGTCGAGTTTCTCGTCGATGCGAGCGGCGATTTCTACTTCCTCGAAATCAATACGCGTTTGCAGGTGGAGCATCCAGTGACGGAGCTTACCACTGGGCACGACCTGGTGCGTGCCCAGATTCTCGTTGCCGCCGGCGAATCATTGCCTTTCTCCCAGGCGACTTTGCAGCAGGAGGGCCACGCAATCGAAGTGCGTATCTGCGCGGAAGATGCAAGCCGTGATTTTATGCCATCGACTGGCACTATCGCCGTCTTCCGACCTCCCATCGGCCCGGGCATTCGCGTCGATTCCGGCGTTGTGGAAGGATGCGAGGTTTCGGTGTACTACGACCCCTTGCTGGCCAAGCTCATCGTCCAAGGCCGTGATCGGAATGAGGCGCTGGAGAAACTCGCCTGGGCTCTCAACCACTTCGCCATCCTGGGAGTCACCACGAATATAAGCTTTCTCCAGGCGCTGATTGCTCATCCCGAATTTCGTGCCGGACGATTGCACACACAGTTCCTCCAGGATCATCCCATCACAGCCCAGGGTCGAAGAGTCAGCCGCGATGCAATCCTCGCAGCGGCCTTGGCGGTACAACAAGTGCCACAACATGGCACTACCACGTCAACCGGCAATAACGGTCATCGGCAGGTACAAAACAGTCCCTGGCAGGCCGGTGCGTGGAGGAGCGCTTGATGACTGAGCTACGCTTGACATCGGCAACCGGCGAATCGATCAACGTCGAGCTTCAACGCGGTACTGGAAATACCTTTGCTGCGAAAATTAACAACGACTCGGTCGAGGGCTCGTTTCAAGTGGATTCGTTGTCTTCCGGCGTGCTTCGCTTTGGCGACCGGGTGGTGCCGTGCTATTTCGCCCGCAAGAATTCGCGCATCGAAGTGTGGTTAGGCGGAGAGACACAGGTTTTCGAAGTTGCGGGCGCGGGCGGACGCAGCACGGTGGCGGCAGCCGGCCCTCTTGCCCAGGAAATACTCGCCCCCATGCCCGGTACCGTGCTGCGGATCGAGGTTCAAACCGGTGAGACTTTCGTCGCTCATCAACCTTTGATCATCATGGAGTCGATGAAAATGGAAATGACCCTGTCCGCGCCGCACGCGGGCCGCGTCGCTCACATCGCCTGCACCGTGGGCGAGCTCGTGCCGATGGGAAAAGTTCTGGCGAAGTTGCAAGCGATAGAAAATGATGCCGTCGTTTCCGTCAAAAGTTAACATCGTCGAGGTCGGCCCGCGCGACGGACTTCAAAATGAAGCCGTGCCCGTCCCTACCGAAGCGAAGGTCGCTTTTATCCAGGCGCTGGCGGAGGCGGGCCTTTCGCAAATTGAAGCCGGCTCGTTTGTCCATCCCAAGCTTGTGCCGCAACTTGCCGATGCGGACGAGGTATTTGCCCGTTTGCTTCCGGTGCGCAATACCGTTTATTCCGCGCTAGTTCCCAACGAGCGCGGACTCAACCGGGCTATTGCCGCCGGGGTGCGGCGAATCGCGGTTTTCACGGCCGCGTCCGAAACGTTCACCAAGAAAAACATCGGGATGACCATCGACGAATCGCTGGCCGTTTTCCGAACGGTGGTTGCGCGGGCACTGGGCGAGAAGATGACCGTGCGTGCGTATTTATCCACTGCATTTGTATGTCCATACGAAGGCAAAATGGACATGCACCGCGTTGGTGATCTGACTGAAAAACTTTTCGAGCTCGGCGCCGATGAAGTGGCCATCAGCGACACGATTGGTGCCGCGGTCCCATCGGATATTTATGACACCGTTGGACATGTTTGGCCGGTCATCAAAGGTGCAAGGATCGCTTTGCATCTTCACGATACCTATGGCACCGCGCTTGCGAATATCCTGGCGGGACTGGAACTTGGTGTAACCACGTTCGATTCCTCGGCAGGCGGACTGGGTGGTTGCCCGTTTGCGCCAGGGGCTTCCGGAAATCTTGCGACAGAGGATCTTTTATACATGCTCCACGGCATGGGCATACAAACCGGCGTGAATAGGGACGCAGTCATCGAGGCTGCTGATGCAATCGGTGCCATTCTCGGGCGGCCATTGAACAGCGCCGGCTGGCGGCGGAGTTATGGCGCCAAAGGAAAAGGCGTTGAGTGCAGGCCCCATTGATGCAGGCGTTTTATTACGACACGGTGGATTCGACGAACGACGTGGCGCGTTCCCTGCTTCGGGACGGAAGAATTCACGACGCGGCTTACATTGTCGCCCGCCAGCAAACCGCGGGGCGGGGAAATCGAGGCCGGGCGTGGCTTTCGCCGTTGGACGCGGGAATTTATCTCACCGTAATCGACCGTCCACGCGGCGTGGCAATCCACGATCTGCAAGCATTCACACGAGCGGCGGGTATTGCCTGTGCAGAAACTTTGCGGGCCGCGACGCCAATCGAAGTGCGGCTCAAGCCGATCAACGACCTGTATGTTGACGGCCGCAAGCTTGGCGGAATCCTGACCGAAGCGGTTATCGAGAATAACGGACTCCGTGCCTTGATCACCGGCGTGGGTGTAAATGTGCGGGAGGTCGATCGACCGCTTCCTTTGGATCAAGTTCGCCCTGTCTGTCTGGAAGAGTTGATGCCCGCGCAAGCGTTTGTCGAACTCAATGTGCGAATTCTGACATGCAAGCTCGTCGAACGCATCCGCCATTGGAATGCAATCGTTACCGCTGGGGACATGAGCATGCTTGAATCGCAATGGCAGAAGCATTGCCTCGATCCGGATGGGGTGGCTGCGAGCCGCGCTGGGCTTGTCCCGGATCGACGCTAATGGCTGAAGGCATCGCTAGGCCGGATCTCCAGCTTGCCAAGCCGAAATTTCCTTTGGTTTCTGCGGGCATCATTGGACTGGTGGCGACGCCGGTTGCCTGGTGGGCAATTCAGCCGTTTCAGGCAAATGTCATACACTACGAATTGCAATATTCTCCTGGGGACTTCGTTTCGACCGTCGTTGCGTTTTCGGCTCTTGCATTTCTGGGACCGTTTATCCTGGCTTCGTGCGCTGCTTGGCCCTCTTCAAAAACATTGCGCGTAGCGAATTTATTTGCCTTGGCAGCACCGATGGTCCTGTTGCTTCCGCTGGCCGTTTATGCGGCCTGGTCGTACTACGTCGAAGCTCCGCTGCGACTGGGATTTCCGTACGACAAGTGGCTAAGCGGATTTCACCTCATTTTATTGGCATTGGCAGGCGCAGGTGCAACTGCGTACCGTTCTGGAATTCGGCTCGTTAGCAATAGCGTTCCGCGCCCAATTCTTGCCGTTGTCTCGCTCGTATTTGTTATTGGGTTGCTTACTGCGGTTCACGTGGCAATCCAACTCAATTACTACAACCACTTCATGCTCGGTCACGCGGACATCGGCCACTTCACCGAAGAGCTCAAGAACGCGCTTGCTGGACGCGGACTGCGCAGCGATAGCTTCAACAATACGCGGCTGGGCTGGCACTTCGTTCCGCTCATGTTTGTCCTGGTCCCCGGATATGCGATTTGGCCCTCCATAACCTATCTGATGACGCTGGGCCCGTTGGTGTTGCACCTCGGTGCGCTGCCGGTCTTTTGGTTCGTGCGCCGCCGCACGGACAGCGTGCTCACGGCATGGCTCTGTGCGCTGGCGTGGCTGATGCTGCCATCGCTGAGCAGGCTGGTTTACTCGAATACATACGGGTTCGCGTGGCTGTACACGTCCGTGCCGTTGCTTTGCTTATTGTTGGGCGCCGTTCTTTTGCAACGCTGGAAGTTATGCTGGCTGCTGGTGGCCGTGCTGCTGCTTTCGCGCGAAACGCACACGGCGGTCACGCTTGGCGTGGGGGCTTATCTGGCCTTGTTCACGGTGCGTCGTCGGACCGGCATTGTGATCATGGCCGTCTCGATCGGATATGCGCTGCTATGCGCTGAAGTGATCATCCCCTACTTCGCGAAGGCGGGCCGCTATGAGCGACTGGACATGTTCGGCGAGCTCGGTGCATCGGTCGGTGCGCTTGCCGTTTCCGCATTCGCCAAGCCTGACGTCTTCTTTGGGCGCTTGATTCGGCCGCAAAGCATCAATTTTTTATTGCTGCTGCTTGCGACAATGTTTTTTCTGCCGCTGCGTGGTTGGCGGCTGGCACTGGCTGCGCTGCCTTCCTTGCTTGTGCATTTACTTTTGGAGGGCACAGACTGGATCAGCATCAAATTCTGGCACCACGCGATGGTGCTGCCCATTCTTTTTTTTGCCGCCCTGAGCTTGCTCAAGCGAGAGAGCCAAGCGGTCCCCGACGAATCCCCATTCGCGCCAACCACCGGGATTTCAAGTCAGCGCAATCTGGGCGTGGCGCTGGCCCTAGTGGTGTGCGCGGGGTGGGGGCACTACTTTTTTGGTTTCTCGCCGCTTTCCAAATCCTACGACGTCTACGCCCGCGACGCGTTCCTGCAAAATCCCGATCCGCGACTGGATGTGGTTAGGCGGTTGCGCAAGGAAATTCCGCCAGATCGAACCATTCTTGCGACCGAGCGCCTGGCCGCGCATTTTATCGAATACAAGCGCTTGTATACTGGCCGCCGGCCTCGCTTGGCGGATTTCATTATTCTTGACCGCTCCGACCAATGGGACACTTCCGGACTGCCTAAGCGCGCCCAGGAGTTTGCATTAAATGGCGATTACGCCGTGTTTTCCGAGCAGGGACCAATTATCGTGTTCGCGCGCAAGCTGAACGCCCCACCTTTGAACTTCGAGGATTAGCCCCCATACGCGCATTTTCCATCATACAAAAGGGTCGGCGTCGGCGCGGCTGACTTGAAACTGGACGGCGGGCATGAACTTGGAGAGTCGCGTCGCCAGCGGCGCCAGGACAGGACGTTCACTGGCCCAGTGGCCCAGGACGACCGCGCCGCAGCCGATGCGCCGGATGGTGAGCGCGTCGTGGTGCAGCAATTCGCCAGTGATGATCGCGTCATTCGGAGTTAGCGGAAATTGAAACGGCAGACTCCCGGCCGCCCCCGCCACGACGATGACCCGATCCACGTATTGCTGCGGTTTGCCGACAATCTGAACATTTGCGGCCTGCGTGGTTCGGCCAAGCCGCTTGGCCAGCGCCGAAAGCGCGAAGGGTTTTGCAAGCTGCCCGACCCGGCCGATCCCGCCGATTAGCTGAGGCTTGAGGCTGTACAAGTCAAATGCGGGCTCTTCGTAGGGATGCGCAGCTCGGAGCGCCGCGACAACGGCGGCCAACCCCTTGTGCGGGACAATCGTTTCGAGCCGAACTTCGTCCACTCGTTCTAGCCGGCCCTTTACGCCGACGGCGGGGTTCGCCTCTGGGCCGCCGAGAAATGTGCCCATGCCCGGAGCGCGAAAGCTGCAGTGACTATACTTCCCGATGTGGCCGGCGCCGGCCTCGAACATGGCCTGGGCGACCGCGTCGGCGTTTGCGGGGGGCACGAACACGGCGACCTTGACCAGCCCGCCCCCGGGCGAGTCCACGTCTACAAGCGGCTTCGTTTCAATCGCGCCGCAGGCTTCGGCCAATACGTCGTTTGTTCCACCTTCGGCTGCGTCCAGCGCGGTGTGTGGGGAGTAAATGGCAATACCCGCACGAATGCACTCGAAGACCAAGGAATCCATTCCGCAGCTGCTTGCCCGGAGAGAGGTAATGGGCTTGAAAATCGGCGGGTGATACGAGAGCAGCAGGTCAGCATTCAACGCGATTGCTTCCTCCAGGACGGGGCGGGT
>JBKJYI010000085.1:0-3296 GCA_046715855.1 Phycisphaerae bacterium | reverse complement strand
GGAGTCAATCGTGTCGTATATCATGTGACCGCCGTTCGATGCAATGATGCTGAAATCGGCTCGCCGATGAAAAAGTCGGGGACCTGGCCGCAAAAAAAGAGCGGCGTGAAACCAGGTTTCGCTGGTTCCACGCCGCTATGTTTCAGGTCATCTCTCTTGGGTTATGGAAGGTCGATTGAAGGACAGGCTTCCAGGGTCCTTCCATTTTGATTGGGGTATCCATTCCCGTTGAGCAAGTCAATCTGAGCGATGATGTCCGCCGGAGCGCACACCCCGCTGCGATCAATATCACACTGATGGATCACCAACGGTGGATTGCGAACCCCGTTGAGGCTGTCGATGATCGCGAGGATATCGTTGGGCAGCGCGGCCAGATTGCTATTGGCGTCGGCCGGGAGGAACCCAATGCAGCGTTGCTTGTTGCTGGCGATGTGGCGGACACAGGTCCACCTGTTGGGTTGTACCGGAGCGCTGAAATTGAGGGTGATCGTGGTCGCGTTTACCGCGGTCACACTTGAAATGGTCGGCGGAACCGGGGGCGTGGTCGCGGGAATTTGCGTGACCTGGAAGTCATTCGCAGCATCCTCACCGGTGCCTCTTGGATTCTGGAAAGTGAGCGTCATAGAGTTGAAGCCCTGTCGAGTTGCCGCCTGGTTCTGCGGGTGTGGGCGACGGGCGTCCACGATGCAATGAACCGGGGTAACAGCGGTGATCGTATTCCCGGGTGGCGTGCACGGGGGACTGATGTTGACACAAGTCGAATTGTCCCCGCCGTAACGCTTGGTTGCACCGACGCATTGCGAAGCCGGAACAACGGCACATGTGGGGACTTGTGGATCAGTCGTATCGCAACATGCTCCGGACGGGGGAATAGGACAGGCGAAGCCAGTGACCGTTAGCGACAGGCCTTCGAGTGCGGGGACGACTTGAACCGGGAACGGGTCTGGATTGTAAATAGAGGTCAGTGCCGCCTCGCTGGAGAAGTTGAAAGTGTACGTCCCGCAGGCCGCCGTCCCGACCTTGAGATTCAGGGTTCCGGCGTAGGAAAGGAAATTGGCGTTACAGGTACCACTCGGACAATCTGATGCGATCGAACAAGATCCGCCAGCATTGCCGCCCCCCTGGCAACGGCTCGCTGTTTGCCCGGTTGCACCGTTGACCGTCCCGCCATACCGGACATCGATGGTGGAGACGTCTACTCCCCTAATGGAGTCGAGTCCGAAGAAAATGTAATCGCTACGCGTGTTATTGATGCTGCCCATGTTGTTTGGAGTGTGGCCCGCACCTATGCAGCCGTAGGCCGCGTCACACGTGGGATAAGTTGGGTTATCGCAAGGACAAGTGTCTTTCGTGACCGGGGCCACCCAGCCATTGGGGAGTATGAGCTCGGCGTTGATGGTGCCGTCCCTACCATTGCTTGTGGCACCAGCCTCGCCAAGAACGGTCGCATTGTAAGTCTGAATCAGCCCGGAGTTCGTGGGGGGATCGAACGGAGGATTATTCCAACCGAATATATAGACTTCGGCGGTGATGGTGTCGCCTCGTGCGACGCTTAAGGAGTTGGTTGCCGCGATCGGCGCCCCGTTTTTGGCTACGGCCTTTAGCGACATCGTCGCCGCACCCTGGGCCTGGCTGGCCAAACCCAAAACACAGACCACAGAAGCCACGCCCACGATACGTACAAAGCTCTTCGTCATTTTGCTCATTCCCCTTCAAAGACAGCCCCCGCGAGACCCGGAAAGATACCGGTCGTCGTCAGGAATCAACCTAGTTTACCCGGTCCGCCAGCGTTACTCAATACCGACAGCACGAAAACGATAATAGACTATGAACCCCGTCCGCTTATAGGCCCAAAGGCCCCCGACCTCGCAATGGGCGACGATCGGCCTGACGCAGAAGAAAGCTGTCCCAAAAAGTGATAAGAACCGAAAAGCCCCCGCCTCGATTCAAAACCCTGCCACAGGACACGCGGCTTCTGTCGTTGCAATGCACCGGACCGGCATTGCGTAAAAAAACGTCATGAATTGCTCATTATAGGTCGAACGATGGCTTGCGTCAACTTTTGTGTTTGTTCCGATTTTCTGATTCGCCTGGCCAGGTCAGTGCCGCGAGCGGGCACCCCTGGACCGACTCCACCAGGAGGCGGACATCCTCAACCTCATGCTGCACAGCCATTTCGCCCATGAGCAGCTGGAGTTGGCGAAGGCGCGATTCTGCCAGCTTGCGGCTGGCATCGAACCGAAAAGCGTCTTTGAGGCGGGCCGTCCAAAAGTGATACTCAGTCCGTCGTTTCCATGCGTCCAGCACGGCTTGCACGCCTTTTCCGCCGCAAATGCCACGGCGTATCGCCATCCAGAGGAATCCGAGGCCGAATTCCTCCAGGTTGTCGGCCTCGGTGAGGATATACCCTTCGATGGGCTCCTGCGAGTGGGACGTTCGGAATCGGACGGTGTCGCAGGCTCGAGCGAGCGATGGAGCAGGAATCACCCCGTTTAAAGCGTGCTCCATGATGCGGATACTCTCCACCACGATACTTTCTGAGGGTGACCCCAGCAGGATTTCATACCGCTCGATTTCCCCAGCTCGCCAGCGGGAAATCCACCCGGCTTCGTGGAACAGGGAGGCGGCCAGAAGAGCTACTAGATCGGGATTATGTGCCTGGACCTCGGGTAAATGGGAAAGGTATTGGGCGCTTTTGGCGACGCGGAGGCAATGCTCCCAAAGAAAAACATCGTTCCCGCCACCCTCGGCCGGGACGACAAGATGGGTGCGCGCTAATTTCCAGACGGCTTCCAGATCCCTCATGACGCCAACACGGACCGGCAATGCGTCCCGCCGACCCGCTCCCACCGAGGCCCACGTAGACTTATTCTCTCCTCGCTCGGCGTCCATCTCACTCGGGGTCCATCAGGGATAGCCGCAGACGGGCGAACAAGTTTTCAAATTGCGAAAAGTGACCGGCGGCATTGTAGCAGATCAGGCCCGGTGAATGCCAATGAAAAATGGATACGGCGAAGGGGTTATGTCGGGTCTTCTACGGTTTGGTAATGGAAGTTGCGTTTTCGCGGGATCCAACCGGCCTGCGTGATGGCAGTGCGGATTTCCGTTTCGGTCAGATGGTAGGTCGTGCCGGCTGCCGAGACGACGTTTTCTTCCATCATTACGGAGCCCATGTCGTTGGCGCCGAAGAATAGAGCAAGTTGACCGATTTTGACGCCCTGGGTGACCCAACTGGATTGAACATTTGGAATATTATCGAGGTAAATTCGGGCCAGAGCGTTCATGCGAAGGTACTC
>JBKJYI010000084.1:0-2746 GCA_046715855.1 Phycisphaerae bacterium | reverse complement strand
GTTCAAGCTCGTTGCGCTGATCAACCTCAAGCCGGTTTCAGCTTCTTAGGGCCAAATCATACCAGCTCGCCCTGCCGCGTTACCGTTTCGCGCTGAGTAGCCACTCGCGACCTGCGCGGATAAACTGCCGCATCAGTATGGATACGCCCTCCCAAGAAATGCGAGACCTGGCCCGAAAATTGCTGGCTGCCAGCCAGACCGCCTCCGATACGCACATGCATGAAGTGGTGCGGGCGTGTGAAAGTCTGGGGATTCCCATCAAAAAATTCGCGGGCGTCGAGGGCTTCGCATCGCTCATGCGGCGGGCGTTGGCGCTGGCCGGCGCCGAAGTGCCTTCGCTGCAAAGCGTCAAGATCGGCGCGGACGGTTGCCCGGGAGGGTTTGAAGGGCTCGGGGCTGACACAGGCACCGGCCCGGGGGAGCGTGAGGCGGCGGTCGCGGTGACAGCGCACCTGCTCGGACTTCTGGTCACTTTTATCGGCGAACCCCTAACAATGAGACTGGTGCGCGACGCATGGCCCGACGCATCGTGGGACGAATCGGATTGAAGAATCGAGGCTGATTGATGGTCGCTAAAAGAAAAGGTCAGACAAAAGGAAAAGACAATGGCCGGGTGACCATTCGGCAACTGTCCACCGGCGTGCCGGGCCTCGATGAGATCCTCGGCGGCGGAATACCGGAGTACTCGTTCAACATCATCGCCGGCGCTCCCGGCTCCGGCAAGACCACGATGGCGCACCAGATCATGTTCGCCAACGCCAGTCCCAAGACGCCGGCGCTGTACTTCAGCGTGCTGGGGGAGCCGGCCATCAAGATGCTGCGCTACCAGCAGCAGTTCACGTTCTTCGACGAGGCCAAACTGGATAAAGCGATACGCTTCGTCAACCTCAGCCAGATCGTTCTGAACCAGGACCTCGGTGTGGTGCTTGACGCCGTCGTCCAGGAAGTTGCGGCGTCCAAGGCCAGCATGGTGGTGGTGGACTCTTTCCGCACCGTGGTGCGCAAGGCGCAGGCCGACGGCAGCGAACCGGAACTCCAGGGATTCGTCCAGCGCCTGGCGCTGCACCTGACCAGTTGGCAGGCGACCACGTTCCTGATCGGCGAATACGTCGAAGGCGAGCTGCGCGACAACCCGGTGTTTACCGTGGCCGACGGATTGTTCTGGCTCTACCAGAGCACCGAACGCAACTCGGTGGTGCGCAAAATGCAGGTCGTGAAGCTGCGCGGGCATGAGTCCGTGCCCGGCCCGCACACCTTCCGAATCACCGAGCAGGGGCTGCAAACCTTCCCGCGCACCTTCGGCCTCACCGATGATCACAAACAAGCTTACGTCAAAGGCGAGCAGCGTCTTTCCACCGGCATCCCTGAGCTCGATGCGATTATGGGCGGCGGCATCCCCGAAGGCGACAGCATGCTGGTGGCCGGACCCTCCGGAGGGGGGAAAACCGTGCTCGGCATTCAGTTCCTCGCGGAGGGCCTGGGGCGGGGCGAGCCGGGCATCGTGGCCATGTTCGAAGAGCGTCCCAACGAATTCATGCAGCGGGCAGCCTCGTTTGGCTTCAAGCTCGACAAGTACCTCAAAGACGGCTCGCTCAAGCTCGTTTATCTCCGGCCGCTGGACCTCTCGGTGGATGAGACGGTGCATGAAATCGTCAAAACGGTCAAAGAGATCGGCTGCAAGCGCCTGGTCATCGACTCGCTGGTGGGCTTCGAGATGGCCCTGGCCCCCGACTTCCGCACCGATTTCCGCGAGTCGCTCTACCGCATGATCGGGGCGCTCACCCGGCTGGGCGTGACCATCATCAGCACCGTGGAGATCGAGGAGAACTTCACCTCGCTGGGCCTGAGCAATTTCGCCATCTCCTTCCTGGCCGACGACATCCTGCGCCTGCGCTACGCTTCGATCAACGGGCAACTGCGCAAAATCATGATGATGGTGAAGATGCGCCGCAGCGTGCATTCGATCGACATGCACTCCTACGACGTCACCTCCAAGGGCCTGGTGATCGGCGAGCCGATGCGCGGCTACCGCGCCCTGACCAGCGGCATCCCCGGCCCGTGGTCGCCCGAATCGGATCAGAACGATCCCGAATTGCACGTCCCTCCCCCCACGGAAGACCGCCCACGGAAGAAGAGCTCACCGAAGAAGAAGCCCGGAAAAAAGAAGAACGCAGAGAGCAGGGCGAGATGAAAAACACCAGTCCGGCAAGCAACATGGAGCAGCAACTGCGCGAGATGAACGAGGCGCTGCTGGTGTCCGCAGTTCGCCACCACGAGCTGGCCGAACAGGCGCAGCAGGCCCAGGCGGCGATGCAAGATTCAGAGATGCGCTACCGCCGACTCTTCCAGACCTCCCAGGACGGCATCCTGATCCTCGACGCAGAGACTGGAAAAATCATCGATGCCAATGCCTTCATGTCCGGGATGCTGGGACGGGAGCTACCCGAACTCATCGGCAAGGAACTTCATGAGATCGGGATGTTCGGCGATGAGCAGGCGAACAAGGCGGCCTTTGCGGAACTGCAACGGAACGACTACATCCGCTACGACCATCTGCCGGTCCAGAAACCCAACGGGGAGCAGGTAGAGGTCGAGTTGGTCAGCAATGTCTATCAAGAGGGTGACCGGTCCGTGGCGCAGTGCAACGTGCGCGACATCAGCGAGCGCACGCGGATGGAGCGGGAGATTAAAAAGCAGGCCGAATCCCTGGCCGAGCAGAGCCGCCGCAAGGACGAGTTCCTGGCCA
>JBKJYI010000083.1:0-8212 GCA_046715855.1 Phycisphaerae bacterium | reverse complement strand
GCGCAACACCATCATCCCGCTGGACATCGCCTACCTCGATTCGTCCGGCACAGTAGTGGCCAAGCACACCATGGCCGCACTCGACGAACGTCCCAATCAGTATCCGTCCGGTAAGCCGGCGCGCTTCGCCATCGAGGTCAGCGCGGGCGTCTTTGCGGGCCTGGGCCTCAAGGCCAACGATCAAATCACCCTCCCCTCTGCGCTTCTTAAGCCTCGTCCCGAGAACCCGTAGAAGAGGACGGCGCCTTAACCGTATCGAGTGCGAGGCTCACATCGCCACGACGCCAATGTCCGTTGCACCTCCGCGTGGCCCAGGTTCTCAGCTCATTGCGAACTCTAGCTGTGCAGGCCAATGATGCACTTGCTTTTCGTTAACTCTGAGACCCAATCATTGCCCGATCCGCTGCTCCAGGGGGGCGGGGACTATGGTTAGAACTCTAAGACCGAAAATCTCAAATCTGAATCTCGAATAATATCGAATCTCAAATCTCATTCTCAAATCTCAAATCGGAATCTCGAACCGTAGACAGATCGAATCCATTGACCTTCCTTGGCTCAACAGGTTCAATGTTTACTCTATGACCGTCACCTATGTCCTCATGCAGAATCTCAAGCGCAACCCTCTGCGCACACTACTAACTGCCGCTGCATTTGCGCTCCCCATGGCGGTATTTGTGGCCGCCATCTCTCTCGTCGTCACGTTCATCAAGATCGGAAAACTAAACGAGCAAGAGCTTCGCCTGGCAGTGCGCCATCGAACTTCGCTCACCATGGGACTTCCACAGGGCGTGCGCCGTAAGATCGAAGCGATGGATCCGGATCGTCAACGGCTCCGCGCGGTTTGCGGGATGCGCTGGTTCGGAGGGCGGGTGCCGGACACGCAAAACACGCTCACCAGCCTCGCCGCCGACATGGACACGTTTCCGCTGGTTCACAATGATCTTGAAATGACCTCTGCGGAAATCGAAACGTGGAATCGCGATCGCATGGCCGCAGTGTCCGGCCCTGACCCGGCGGAGCTTTATGGTTGGAAGGCGGGTGACCGCGTGGTGCTGGAGAGCACCATTCCGCCTTACCTGCAGCTTGAATTTCACCTGGTGAAGATCGTCTCGAACAAAGACAAGAGCAACAATTTCTGGTTTCGACGCGATTACCTTGTGGAATCTTTGGGCGAGCGCGGCATCGAGGACGCGCAGTGCAATATCTTTTGGGTGAAATGTCAGTCGGCTACGGCGCTGCGCTCGTTACAGCAAGAAATTGATGCGACCTTCGCCAACAGTCCCAACGCCACGAAGTCTGAGGACGAGAACGCCTTCGGCGCCAACTTTGTTCAGGCGATGGGCGATATTCCGGGTCTGATGCGGGCCATGGCCATCGTGGTAGTGTGCATCGTGGCCATGGTGGCCGGCAACACGATGATGATGAGCTTCCGTGAGCGCACGCGCGAGCTGGCGGTGTTCAAAGCCATCGGCTTTCCCGCAGGGCGGATTTTTCGAATCGTGCTTGCGGAGAGCGTTCTGCTGGCTTTTGTCGGTTCGGCGGCCGGAATCGTTCCGGCGGCCCTCATGCTCTACCTGGCGCCCATCAAGGGATTACGAATGGGCCCTGTCGGTAGTCTGGAGCTTTCACCTCCGGCGGTGCTGGTCTCGCTGGTCATTGGAGTATTGGTCGGTTTTGTCGCGGGAATTTGGCCGGCATACCAGGCGATGCGGCTTCAGACCGTTAATGCGCTTCGCAAGGTTGGCTGATCGTTCGGCTGGCTGAAATACGCAAATCCACATTTAGGTGAATTCCGGTAGGTTCGCACTTGTGATGAAGTGAGGCTCACCCCATTCTTACGCTCATTTCAGGCCCACACCCGAATATTCCCTCGGATACATGAAGGGCGGCTTGCGGGAAATGAGGAGTTGTCAGGCAAGCCGCCTGGGACCAGGGATGAAGAGGTGACAATAAATGACACATTGTTCAATCTGCGGAGCCGAGCGTGATTGTTTCGAGGTGATCAGCGGCGGTCAACATTTTTTCTTCGATCGGGTTGACTGCGCCGTTGCGGCCTTGAGCAACCAGTGCGCGAGGTGCGAGGAGCAAATTTACGGCGAGGCGGTGGAACTCAACGGGGAATCCTATTGTAGTGCCCAGTGTGCCTACGTGCGGGACGATCTGGTTGAGGAAGTCCCAGTTGGACGGAGCCGCAACGACCGTAGCTTTCGACCGACCCTTCAGATGCAACACAATTAGACATTGTTAGGGTGGTGGCGGACCCCGCGAGTTGGATGGCGGGGTTCGCCGCGTGTCTACCCGGCAGTCTTCTCTGAATCTTTCGCCGCCGCCTCCTTAGTCTGTGCGGCTGCATCCTCAATCTTTGCGCTAGCTCGCTCCGCGACCTCCGTGAATTCCTCGTCGAGCTTCTGAATTTCCTCTGTGGTCCTCCGCTCGACGTTCACCATCTCTGTTCGCGGGCCTTCCACGCCGCGGATTAACTCGTTGATTTTCAGATGCAGCGCTTTGGCGTTGCGATTTTGAGCGTTCTGGATGAGAAAGACCATAAGGAATGTGACGACGCAGATGCCCGTATTAAACGCGATCATCCAGCGCTCGCTGAAGCCCATGGAGGGTCCCATCAAGAGCCATATCAAGACGGCAAGCAAGGCCACCATGAACGAAATAGTGCTGCCCACAGCGTCAGCCATCTTCAACGCCAACCTTGAAAACCATTCGCGCATATTGATCGGAATAAAAAAAGAGAGTGCTATCTGAGGCAAGCGGAAGGAAACGATGGCATCGACAATCGTTGTATCAAGTTGCGCGTGAACCGGCTGTTCCGACGAGGCTGGTCACCATGGGCAGCAAGCGGTCGAGGTCCAGGGGCTTTTCAAAAATGTGGGCGTGACCGAGCTTATTGACTTCGCTTTGAAGTTCCCGCTCGGGCATCCCGGTGATGAATATGATGCTCAGTTCGGGGCGCTCTTTGCGCAGGCTGCGCGCCAACCCGAGCCCGTCGGTTCCATCCTTCAGCAGCCAGTCGGTGATCAACAGATCAGGGGCCATCGCGCCTGCGGCTTGCAGGGCATCTTTGCCGGAAACGGCGGAACGTACTTCATGGCCCTCGTCGGTCAGGAACAACCTCAGAAACGCTGCGCAATTGCGGTCGTCGTCCACCACCAGTATGCGGGCCATTCGTGTTTCCTCCATGTTCTCGCGGCACGTTCGTAGCCGCGGGGAGCTCGATTGTGAAGGTCGCTCCGTGCCCCGGCTCACTGTGGACACTGAGCTTGCCTCCGTGGTCGGAAACAATGCCATAGCTTATGCTCAAACCAAGCCCGCTTCCACCAGAGGTCCGCTTGGTGGTGAAAAATGGATCGAAAATCTGGGCCATGATCTCGCGAGGGATGCCGCCGCCGTCATCCGTCACAATGATCCGTACCTTGTCGTTGGCGGCCAGCGTCTTGACCATGACATGGATTTTTCCGCCCGCGGCTTCCACCGCATTCTTAACCAGATTGACGATCACTTCCTCAATTTCTTTCGAATTCATCAAAACCGGTGAGAGGGACTCGCCCAGTTGGGTTTCGATCCGCACGTGAGCGGGCCGCAAGTAGGTCCGGGCGACGTTGACGGCGCGCTGAACGGCCTCATTGATGTCTCCAAAGGATTTGGAACTCTGTTCTTCGCGGGCGAACTTCAAGATGCTGCGCACGACTCGCCCGCCGCGTTCGGCCTCCGCGATGATGCTTTGAAAGGCCTCATCGCGGTCCAGCGCCCCTTTGCCTTTGAGTGCGTACTTAGCGATCAGGAGGATGGAGTTCAGCGGGTTGTTGATCTCATGGGCGATGCCAGAAGCCAGTGTCTCAATGGACGCGAGGCGCTCGAATCGCCGCAACTGCTCGTTGGATTTGCGCAACGTATCGGTCCACTCCTCGGTGAGCCGGCTAAAGCCATCGAGGTGCCGAACCATCGCTTCGCGAGCTTCGACAAACTCACTGAAAATCGAACCCCGCTCTGTCATGCGCCCCCAGTTTCGCCGATTGCCCAGGCACTCCAAGGGTTCCTGGTCGGACCCCTTGCACGGCGCCTGCAATCACCAGCGCCGGCAGAGGTCCGCAAAATTCTTAAATAGACTCCGCCAGGCGAGGAGACAGAGTCTCCCGCAGGCGCGCAATTGCACGTCTCTCGATCTGGCGAACTCGCTCTTTGGTCATCCCGAAGCGGCGACCGAGCCGTTCGAGCGTCACCGGTTGCTCCTGGGCGTCGCCCAACCCAAAGCGGCCCCGCAGGATCTCCCGTTCGCGTTCGCTCAGTTCGATGAGCCCCGCCTCGATCAATTCGCGCACGTCGCAGCGGTCGCTTTCCCACGCTGTTTCGACATGGGCGTCGGTTGCCAGCTCCAAGGCCAAATCCTGTCCTGTGACGAAACGCGAAGAATGATTGTGACTTTCCGGGATCAAGCGGGCGTAGTTCTTCATGATTGCCCAGGTCGCATACGTGCTGAACTTGGTGCCGCGGGAATAGTCGAACTTCTCGATCGCCAGGATGAGCGACATGTTGCCATCGCTGACGACTTCGAAAAAGTTTGACGCCCGCCCGACGTGGCGCTTGGCGATACTCACCACCAGGCGAAGATTCGCCCGGGTGATGCGATGGCGATACTCGTCAACGCTTCGCTTCAACGTCTGCACGCGTTCCAAATCACGCTGCGTTGCCCTCTCTGGATCGATTGTTCCCAGCAATTTGGCCAGCAAATATTTCGAGAAGTTGTAGCGACGAAATAAATCGCGCTCCAACTCGCGCGAAAGCAGAGGCGTCAGATACAACGACCGCAGATAGGGGGGAAGATCCTTCGGGATGCGCGGAGCGGCCGACTTGGTCGGCTCCACTTCAGGCACGTCCAGAATAAATTCTTTGGCATTGGGCAATTCGAATTCGACGTTATGGAGCCATTCGGGCGGATTCTGGACCCAGCGACGAAGCTGGGCGGCCTGCGAAGGCTCCTCGTCAACCTCCTCGAACGGCATCTTCACTTCGACTTCGTTTATGGCTGTCATGCGATTCTCCTCCTTTGTTGTAAGGCGGGGGCTAATAACCCCGCGATGATTCAACGCCCTCAGTATGATCCCTTGGGCTTACGCATGGATGAATACCAGGTGAACGTCCGTTAATAAGCTCCGGTTAAGTTTCAGTACTCACCGTAAACATACGTTGGCCCCTATCCTTCTCGCAGACCCACATGAAGAAACGATGAATGACTAATCAGAATCATTTCAGAATGCATTCATCGCATCGTTAAATAGTCATGCCATCCAGTGGTTTGACAGTTCGGCTAACAAGGAGAAAAAAATGCCCAGGTCAAATTCCTCACGCCGGGGTCGCGGCGGCCAGGATGATTTTGAAAGCGACTATCAGGGGGGATCAACTCTCGACCGGGATCGTGGAAGCTGCTCTCAGCGCGGATCCAGGTCGCAAAGCAACGATGCTGGCCACGACGATAACAACCACGAAAGCCAGTCTTCGCAACGCGGACGTAGCCGCAGCCAATCCGACGAATTTTCCGACTATCCATCCGAAGAATTCCAGGGTCAGTATGCATCGCGCGGGTGGACGCGTGGCGCCGGCAACGGTGACTACGGCGTCTACGGGCGCGGAGGATCACAGGAAGACTATGACCGCGGGAACGACTTCGATGAGTCGAGCAGCGGTCGGCGTAACCGCGGAAGCAATCGGTCCTCATGGGGCCAGTCGTCGCGGGGCGACCGGTCCAGCCAAGGCAATTACAGCGGAGGTTCGGGTGAGTATGGCGGCGGCAGCGGTTTCGGCGGCTCGGGTGGCGGGTACGGTTCGAGCGGTTACGGCATGAGCTCGATGGGTCGCAGTCCGTCCTACGGCGGATATAGCGATACATCGTGGGGCATGGGCCCAACAGGCGGTCAAGGCTGGGGCGGTTCCAGCCATGGAAGTAGTGGTTACGGTCAAAGCGGCTACGGAGGTTCTATGCACGGAAATTATGGACAAAGTCCCTATGGGCAAGGCCCGTACGGACAAAGCGGTTCGGGTCAGGGTGGTTACGGGGGCCAAGGCGGATATGGTTCATCCGGCTTTGGCGGCTCGTCGGGGCAAGGCCAAAACTATGGCGGTTCGTCTTACGGCGGTTCGGGCCAAGGCTCACAAGGCTCATACGGATCGGGTCAAGGATCCTACGGTTCCGGTCAAGGCTCATACGGTTCGGGTCAAGCTGGCTATGGTAGCTCCCATGGTCAGGGCGGTTACGGCTCGTCCGCACAAGGCAACTATAGTCAAGGCAATTATGGCCAGGGCAATTACGGATCATCTGGCATGGGCGGATATGGCGGCAGCTCTTATGGCCAAGGTGGTTCCGGAGGAACTTCCGGAAACTACGCGGGCTCCTTCGGCACGCATGACAGTTCATTCGGTCAGGGTGGGTTTGGCTCATCTGGCCAAGGCGGCTACAGCGGGACCGGCATGGGCACCCATTCTGGACAAGGTGGGTACGGTCAGGGTGGCTACGGCGGCTCTTCCGGGTACGGCTCGGGAGGTGGCGGGCAAGGTTCAAGCGGAATGAGTGGCTACGGTGGCTCCTCGGGGATGGGCGGTTATGGTGGCGGATCGTCTGGCTATGGATCATCCGGCATAGGCGGCTATGGCGGCGGGTCCTCTGGTTACGGTTCCAGCGGCACCGGCTACGGTTCGTCTGGCATGGGTGGTTCTTCGTGGGGAAGCTCCGGCCAGGGATCGCAAGGCGGGTCATCCGGCAACTACGGAACATCGGGCAACTACGGTAGTTCCGGCTCTGGCATGGGCGGCTACGGCGGCTCTTCGTCGGGTCAAGGTAGTTACGGGCATCCGAGCTCGCACACTTACGGCGGTTCGAACCAAGGCTCCTTTGGTCAGGGCAACTATGGTTCGGGTCAAAGCGGCTATGGCTCGGGCAGCTCAATGGGCCAAGGAGGCTCAAGCGGTTACGGACAAGGCCTGATGGGTCACGGTTATGGCAGTGCATCAGGCTATGGCGGTGGCATGTCCGGGCAGGGTGGCTCGAGCTGGGGCCAGGGCAATTGGGGCCAGACCGGCACCAGCGTGCAGGGCGGAACCCGTTATGGCGGGATTCGCGGCGGCATGAGCAATCGGCGAAATCGGGGTCCCAAGGGCTACACCCGAAGTGACGATCGCATCCGCGAAGACCTTTGCGACCAGCTGATGAGCTTCGAAGGGGCCGATTTCAGCGAAGTGGAGATCGACGTCAAGGATGGAAACGTCACGCTCAAGGGCTCGATCACAGATCGCCAGGCGAAGTATCAGATCGAGGAGCTCGCCGACAACATCCCCGGCGTGAAGGACGTCACTGATAATCTCAAGGTGAAGCGAGGTTCACAGTCGGGAGCGGGCCGCAGCAGCTTTGGCGGCTCCGACCACGATGATAACGAGGAAGGCACCCATTCCGGCTCTGCCAGCGGCGGGACCACCAGTGGCTCCCGAAGCGGTGGAAGCACGACTTCGTCGCGGAAAGGCGCTTATTCCTCTTAACCACCGCTTGGATTGAGCCTATAACTCAAGACAAGCAAAGAATTAGGAGGTGCGCCGGCCCCGACAGCCGGCGTGCCTCCTATAATTTGATATGAGCGAGGCAAACGTGAAATCGCAATTAGATTCTGCAGACAAACAGAACGGTCACAGCAAGGAATTCGGTTCCTGCGCGACCTCATCGCGCCTGGACATGGAAGGCGGAGCCTCGGCTGATAAACCCGACCCCGTCCAGGAATTCCGGGAAAGCCTCAAGTCGCTCAGTGACGCCGCGACAGAATTCGGACAGGCCCGCGTAGACGGCATTCGCGTTGCGGCCCGCAATGTCATGCTCAAAGTCGTGCTCGGGGTGGTGGGCGCCGTCGCGGGCACCGTGTTTATCGTGGTGTCCATGGTGCTGCTACTCATGGGGCTCGCCGGTGGCGTGGCCAGATTGTTTGATGCCCCTCTTTGGGCTGGATACCTGGTTGTGGGCGCTGTTTGCGTCGGGGCACCGATTACCGTGCTGGTGATGAAAGTGAAGAAGATCAAAGCCCAGTGGTTGAACCAGTTGAGAGATAAATATGCCGGACGAACCGAAATTCAATGCAAGAAATGAGACGGCGGCCGATTTCATTCAGTATGAAATCGAGCGGGCGAAAAACAACCTGCAATGTGCCATCAATAGCTTGGGCCACAG
>JBKJYI010000082.1:0-3088 GCA_046715855.1 Phycisphaerae bacterium | reverse complement strand
AACGGCAGGAAACGCATGCCGTTCAACGCGTCGATCAGATCCAGCAAATCCGTCGGCGCGGACGCCGAGTCGGCGTTGACATTGACAGGATGCGAATAGAAAACGCCGCGCGTCTTCGCGTCTGCGTTCAAGATGAGTGTCGTCGCCGCGCCGGACGTGATGGGGCGCTTTAGAGTGATCGAGTATTTGCCCGCCTCGACGTGCGCCGCGGCAATAACTTCGTTGGGCGTGGCCACAACAGCCGTTTCGCAAAGCTTCCAGCAGTCTTTTTTGTCGCTGCCCAAAGGAGCCTGCACGACAAAAGTCGCTATTCCTTCAAGCGCCGTGGCGTTGTTTCGAGCGTGCGGCCTGCGAGCATCGACAGTGCCCGATGACGGATCGATCCATTTCACGATCCCACTTGGGCATTCGCATTTGACGGGGGCTGGATCACTGCAGGATGTTGTCAGGCTCAGCTTGTATAGGCCGCGCGATTCCTCATTTTTCGCCGCGACCATCACGTAGTACGTACGCCCGATAGTGAGATTCTTTAGACAGAGTTGCGAGTTCTTTTCGCCCGAAGAACATCCGGTCGCGTCGTCGCTGCAGCCGATCGATCGCAACGTTGCGCAGGCGCTTTGCGGCGTCGAAGAGTCGGCGGCTTCGAATGCCTGCAACAACGAATCACTCGCCGGGGCGCTGCTCGTGCACGTGCGGAGCCGAACCGTCGTGCCGGTGGGCACGAATCGAAACCAAGTCGTTCCAAGCCCGGCGCCGCCATCCACGCCGCCACAGCAAAACCCGGGATCGCTGGTGTTTTCTGTAGCATTCACCGTGTCACCGTCGACCACGGCATTTGTGGTGACCAGCCGCGCCCCCTGCCCGTTGCCCGGTGCGTAACATTCGTCATTGGCGGGCGGCAGCTCGCAAAGTTGGGAGGCCTGGCTCACGCAACTTGCATCCCATGCCACGCTGCAGCAGAACCCCTGCCCGGAACTGGCACAGACTTTGGCGCAGCAAAATGGGTCGATGCAGCCCTTCGTGCTGTGCGGGATCGAGCAGGATTCTTCACTTAGCACGCACATGGATCTGCACGCGATTTCCGGGGCGCCGCAATATATGCCGCGCGTCCAGGAAACGCCGCGCGGCGCGCAATAGTTTTCCGTTTGATTGACGCAGCTCCCGTCCGCGAGACAGCAAGCGGCCGCACCGCAAGGCGGATCAAACGGGTCGGAGCCGCACGTATCCCCTTCGCGCCAGGCGGGCAGCAGGTCACTTCCGGGCGCGGGGTAAGGACAGTTAGCGCGACTCACTTCACGGCAGACAGCCTCACCCTGGGCGTCAAGATATTGCATGTCGCAACATGCCCCCAACGTCGCCGGCCCCGCACAAAGGATCGTGACTTCGAAGACAGAATTGGCCAGGCTGTCAGAAAACGCCCGCGCCTCCCAATTCGCACCGTTGAGCACCGCATAACCGGCATTACTGCTGCCAATTCGTGGCGGCAAGCCGGCCAGTGAAGTCTTGCCGATGGAGGATTCCGCGGCGACGGTGAACCAGATATTCTCCGGTAGTTGGAGGGGCGGGTCGAAACTCTCGCGCAGCGTACGGATAAAACTCCCGACCGGCTGCATCGAGCGCGCCGTGCCCGCTATCGCTGAGCCCGGCAGCCCGCCCGGGCCAGGTAGCCGCAGATCCATGTCGTACCGCGATGAACCGCGAACCGTCACCTCGTAGGACACCATCTCGCATGGGCCCTCCAGCGCCATATCGTCGGCCATGCGCACCGCCGGGCCGGGGTTGAACGATCCGCGTCGCGGAGTCTTCGCGTGGTACCCCGCATGAACCGGTGAGCAGCCACTCCGTACGTACAGCCTGGCATTCATGCTGGCATGCGGGGAAGCGGGGTAGCCTCCGAGATAAAACTCGCAACTGAAAAAAGGATAGTAGAACCAATCGTCGGAATACCCAACAAGTGCCGGCGCTCCGCCCACCCAGCCGGCGTGGTCGCGGTCAAACGTAACCGCCAGCCACACGGTGCGAGGGATGAAAATTTGCGCGCTCCCCGAATAAGAGAAGGAAACGGTATATTTTCCGGCGTCGGGAAAATTGACGTGACCCTGCGTCCCCGAAATGGGCTGACCCCCTGTGCCGGGGCAATTGTCGAAAAGTTCAAAATCCACCGCGAATGGACCGGCCCCCCCGCCGTCTGTATCGCCGCTTACGTCGAACTCGAAGCGAGCCAGCGGGCAACCGTCTGCAACCGTGGTAGCGATGTCGTCAGCGATTGTAACTTCCGCACCGTATGCGACGGCGGATGTGCCCAGCGTATTGGAGTAAACCAGCTGGTCGGCTTGGGACGCGTTCTTTACATGGGCGACGGCGGCCAGCGCGCACTGCGGCAGACCGACCAGCGCCTGGCCCAGCAATAGCACGCGCAGAAACATTGTCCTTCCCCCGAACTACATGCTCAATTCGCGGGCGCCATCCGAATCGCGCGAACCCCGCCCGCGCGAGCGACCCGCAATGCCGCGCCGCGTCGGCGACTCCAGGAAGCGCACCAGCTTTTTCGTGGCCGGCGTCGCGGCCTGACCGGCCAGGGTCAATACGGCTTCGCGAAAACTCCCCGCATGGCCGTACAACGTGCGATAGGCATCTCGCAGCGCCATCAACTCTTCGCCCCCGTACTCGTTTCGTCGCAATCCGATCCGGTTCAATCCGGCGACGCGGCCTTGCGGGTCGGTCAAAGCAAACGGCGGCACATCCATCGCCACTCGCGCGCCCCCGGCCACCATGGCCAGCTCGCCGATGCGCACGAACTGATGGACGGCCGTCGCCCCCCCGATCGTCACGCGATCCTCCACGGTTACATGTCCGGCCAGCAGCACATTATTGATAAGTGTGACCTTGTTTCCAAGCTGGCAGTTGTGCCCCACGTGCGCCCCACCAAGCAGGAAGCACCCCTCCCCCACCACCGTCTCGGAATCCGGAATTGTCCCGCGATGCACGGACGCGTTCTCCCGAATGATGCAGCCCCGGCCGATCCGGCAATAACTCCGTTCGCCGTGGTACTTAATGTCCTGCGGGGAATGACCAATGATGACGTGGG
>JBKJYI010000081.1:0-2941 GCA_046715855.1 Phycisphaerae bacterium | reverse complement strand
GCGCGGCGAGCTGTATACGACAGAGAACATCCGCGAGCGGCTGAACCTGCGCGACTTCATGGACCAACTACGCAGCACCGGCGTGAACACCGGCGGCCCGCCAGCGCTCGGTCTTAGCGACCGGCAGGCGTTCGCCAACCGGCTCGACGCGTTCTTGCACAAGCACGCCCGGGAGTAGGATTAGTTTCCACGGCTCTGAAAAAAATCACCAGGACAGATTTCTTTTACCGTAGCAGGCCCGTGATTACTTATCCGTTCTCGAGGTGTCTTCCTCAAACAAGCGTTCAAGCTCTTCCGCGCCCTGCCGCACGGAGGCGATTAGCTGGGCCTCGTCGTCATAAATCTTATGCTGGCGTTCGAGCAGGGTTTCGTCGTGCTGGCGGAAGCGGCGCACGGCGTCGTTCGCCTCGGTTTCGGTGTGTCCGACCGCCATCAGCACGTCACGCGCCAGTTCAATGCTCGATAGCAGCGTTTCACGGATTTGTTTGTCCACGCCGACGTCCATGAGGCGGTAGGCATGGATGCGGTTGCGGGCGCGGGCGTAAATTTTAAGGTGCGGGTAATGCTTCTTGACCATCTGCGCGGTTTTGATCGAGGCTTCGATGTCGTCGATGGCGAGCACGAACACTTCCGCTAAATCGGCGCGCGCGGCACGCAGCAGGTCGAGGCGCGAGGCGTCGCCAAAGTAAATCTTGTTGCCGAACCTGCGCACGAAATCAACCTGCTCGAAGCTCGCCTCCAGCACGGTGAAGGGGATTTTTTTCATGCGCAGCGTGCGCGCGATCATCTGACCGAAGCGCCCGAATCCGGCGATGATGACGCGGTGTTCACGCGTTTCGATTGTGTCGAATTCCCTGGGTTTGTCCGGGCCGTGTCCGATCTTGAAGATTTTTTCATTTAAAGTAACGAGCAACGGCGTGACCGCCATGGAAACCGACACGACGACGATCAGCAGATCCGCCAGGGGTTTTTCTAAGACCTGAGCGCCCGCGGCGGCGCCGAACAAGACGAAGGCGAATTCACCGCCCTGGGAAATATAGAGGGCAAGATTCACCGCCGAGCCGTGACTCTGTTTGGCCAGACGCCCCAGCCCGTAGAGCAGTAACGATTTGACGGCCACTAATCCCACCACCAGCCCCAGTACGGTGAAGGGCCGATCGACCACCAAGCCCAAGTTCATGGTCATGCCGACGGCGATGAAAAACAGCCCGAGCAGCAATCCTTTAAACGGTTCGATATCGGCTTCCAGCTCGTGACGGTATTCCGAATCGGCCAGCAACACGCCCGCCAAAAAAGCGCCGAGCGCCATGGACAGACCGGCGGCTTGCACCAGCAAGGCCGTTCCCACCACCACCAGCAAGGCCGCGGCGACGAATACCTCGTGACTCGTGGCGGAGGCGGCAAGACGCAGGAACGGGCGCAACAACCAGCGACCGCCGGCGATGACGACCACGGCAATCGCCACGGCTTGGGCGGAGGACATTAAATCCCATGATTCTTCGAGGCCGCCGGCGCCCAACAACGGAATCAGTGCAAGCAGCGGAATTGCGGCAAGATCCTGAAACAGAAGAATTGCGAACGACGCGCGTCCGTAATGGGTGGTGAGTTGTTTTTTCTCCGCCAGGAGTTGCAGGGCGAAGGCCGTGGAAGAAAGCGACAACACCAGGCCGACCACAAGCGCGGTCATCACCGGCAGCCCCAGCGCCAAGCCGGCGGCGCTTAACACCAGGCCGGTGACGGTAACTTGCAGGCCACCGAGGCCGAATATGGGACGGCGCAACTCCCACAGGCGTGACGGCCGCAGTTCCAGCCCAATCACGAACAGCAGCAGCACCACGCCGAGCTCGGAAAAATGCAGAATGTTGTCAACGTCGCTGATGATGCCCAGCAGCCACGGCCCGATGAGTACGCCGGCGATGAGGAAACCCAGTACCGCGCCCATGCCCAGTTTTTTGAACAACGGCACCGCGATGACCGCCGCCGCGAGCAGCACGACCGCTTCGTACGCCAACGACATGCCCATTAAACGCTTCCTGGATATTCTGCGAGTAGAAGCGATCATGCTGCCTGACTGCCACGTGGCCGGCAAGCACCCGCCTCGCCCGATCGCCTAAGCGCCACCTTCGCCGGCCCCCGGCGCGCCATCCTGGCCCGGCTGGCGTCGGGCGAGGCGTCGCTCCAGGAACTGGCCGAACCTTTCGATATCAGCCTGTCCACGGTTTCCCGACACCTGAATGTCGCCCGGCACCCGATGCACCTCGCCTGGCCGTTGGAAATGCTGAGTACCATTACGTTCACCGAACAGGCAAGCAAGACGATGATCCCTGTGCGCTGGCTTCCGCTATTGCGACGGCGGAAGAGCGCAAGACCCTCGAGGACGGGTTCAAATCCATGCACAAGGGCTGGACCGGAACCCTGGATCAGCTCGGCGAATACTTGGTGAAGTCCGGATAGATAAGGAGGGAAGGATTATTTCATCGGCGATGCGCTTGAGATAATCTATTGCCTCCTTCAATATCTCAGTGGACATTTCATGACCCATCCCAGCTTTCGCGGCAGTTGTCTTTGCGGTTCCGTGCAGTACGAAGTCAGCGGCGAGCCTATGAAGTTTAACCATTGCCACTGCAGGCGCTGTCGCAAGGCCTCCGGCACTGGGCACGCCTCCAACCTGCTAGTCAAGCCCGGCTCGATCAGGTGGACCAAGGGCGAGGAGCTGGTCAAGGCGTACAAAATCCCCGAGGCCAAGCGCTTCACCAGCCGCTTCTGCACGAATTGCGGCAGCCAGATGCCGCGCTACGTGAAGGAAACGGATTTCTTCGTCATCCCGGCCGGCTCGCTCGACAGCGACCCGACGATTCAACCGCAGGCGCGGATCTTCTGGGACTCGCGGGCAAGCTGGTCGTGCAGCGGCGACGACTTGCCGGTGTATTCGGAATACGCG
>JBKJYI010000080.1:0-3542 GCA_046715855.1 Phycisphaerae bacterium | reverse complement strand
CTCGGCGCTGACCGCTTCGACCATGCCAAGCGCCGCTTCGGCCCCCTTCATATCGAGGCAGGAGATGAGAATTGTACCGTCGTCGTCGATTTCGACGGTCGCGCCGGTCTCGGATTCGATGAGCTTGATGTACTTGCCGCCCGGCCCGATGACCTTGCCGATTTTTTCCGGATTGATCTTAGTTTGGAGGATGCGCGGGGCGTATTCGCTCGTTGCCGATCGCGGTGACGCCAAAGCGCTGAGCATTTGTCTCAGGATTTCAAGTCGAGCCTCCTTGGCCATCGCGAAAGATTCCATGACTACATCATGCGGGAGACCGCGGCCCTTGAGATCGACCTGAACGCCAGTGACGCCGCGCTGAGTCCCTGCGACCTTGAAGTCCATCTCACCGAAGTGGTCCTCTTCGCCGAGGATATCGACAACGAGTTGCCGCTTGCCGTTCATTTCAAACATGCCGATGGAGATGCCCGCCACCGGCTGCTTGATCGGTACGCCCGCGTCCATCAGCGCCAGGCACCCGCCGCAGACCGACGCCATCGAACTCGAACCATTCGATTCAAAAATTTCAGATACAAGCCGAATGGTGTACGGGAATTTCTCCGGCGTAGGCAGCACGGCCTCGAGGGCCTTCTCCGCCAGATTGCCGTGGCCAATTTCCCGGCGGCTGGTGAAGCCGACCTTTTTGACTTCGCCGGTGCTCATCGGGGGGAAGTTGTAATGCAGCATGAACTTCTTGCTGTACTCTTCGCTCAAGCCGTCAACGATCTGCTCGTCGCGACCTGTCCCAAGCGTAATCACGCACAACGACTGGGTCTCGCCCCGTTGAAATAAAGCGGAGCCGTGCACGCGCGGGAGGACTCCGACTTCACACGAGATCGGTCGAATGTCTTTCGGACCACGTCCGTCGGATCGTTTGCCGGTGCGAACCACCATGTCGGCCACGATTTCGCCTTCGATCGCATCGAGCATGGCCTTGATTTTGTTCCAGTTGTATTCCGACGGCAGCGTGCTATCGGGCGGAACATATTTCGCCTTGGCCTCCTTATAAACATCGTTGACCGCGGAATAACGATTCTGCTTGCCGGAGGTGTTTCGCGCCTTGCGCAAGGGCTCCGTGTAGAGTTTTCGCAGTTCGGCTGCGAGCTGGTCCTGAGGCGGAGGCGGCACCCATTCTTTCGGCTTGCCCGCCCGGTGTTGCAGGTCCGCGATCATTTCGCAAATGTCCACGATCGCCTTGTGACCGAACGCAATCGCGTCCGTCACCACTTGTTCGGGAACTTCCTGAGCCCCCACCTCGATCATGTTGATTGCGTCCTTGTGACCCGCAAGGACCATTTCCATGGTCGCATATTCCATCTGCTTGATCGTAGGATTGAGGACGTATTGACCGTCGATGAAACCAATGCGAACCGACGCGCTGGGGCCTTCAAACGGAAGCTTGGAGATGGACAGCGCCGCGGAGGCGCCGATCATGGCCAGGATGTCCGGCTCATTTTCCTGATCCACAGACAAAACCATGGCCTGGATCAACACTTCGTCCATGAAATCTTTGTGAAACATGGGACGAATGGGGCGGTCGATCAGCCGCATGGTGAGTATTTCCTTGATCGTAGGCCGGGCCTCGCGCTTGAAAAATCCACCAGGAAACTTGCCCGCCGCGTACGTCTTTTCGCGATAATCGACCGTCAACGGAAAGAAATCGATTCCCTCGCGCGGCGTGCCCGTCACGACGGCGACCAACACCACGGTGTCGCCATATCGAACCAGCACAGTGCCGGCGGCTTGCCTGCCGAGCTTCCCGGTTTCAATCCGCAGCGTCCGACCGCCAATCAATCGTTCGACAAATACAACTTCGCTCATTCTAGAATTCCAACTCAGAAATGCCCTTAATCAACCCGGACCCAATGTCCGGACCCTTTTCCAACCACTTAACAATCGATCATGCGTCATCCGCATGAATTTAAATCATTTGCAACGACATTCGAAAGGCCGGCACGATAAATTCGCGGTGAAAACAATTTTCCGCACCCGTCGCACGAGTGCTCTTGGCGAAGGGCGGGAGAATCGATCGTGAGCCTGGCTACTTGCGAAGCCCAAGATTGGTGATGACGGTGCGATAGCGGTTGCGATCCGTATGCGTCAGGTACTTGAGGAGGCTCGCCCGGCGGCCAACCATCTTGAGCAGGCCGCGACGAGCGGCGTGATCCTTGACGTTGTCCTTGAGGTGCTCCGTCAGTTCCGTGATGCGGGACGTAAGCAGGGCGATCTGGACCTCGGGTGAGCCGGTGTCTTTCTGGTGGACGCGGTACTGCTGAATCACTTCAGCTTTTAGTTCGGCGGTAATCGACATTGGGAACCGTACTCCGGGATCAAACCGCAAACACCACTCTCAACCTAACTCTATGCGCCCTCATGGTTTGCGCTTCATGCGGCGGCGTCACTCCAATCTTTCCGCCCGCAATCTAACTCCATCGGCGGGTTTTAGCAAGCCCACTTATTCCCAGCTACGGCTGAGCAAACCCCGGCGACATGGAAGAACCGCCGCTCTGGATGACCGGCGGCCAAAGGACGAATGGATTCGGCGGCCATTGCACGTTGCACACCCCGTCACCCAGAAATCCCCCCACTAGGTTGTAGGCAACAGAGCAGGTGTAATAGTCATCATCATCGGGATCGAGGATGCTGGCTTCGTAGCATTTCTTATCGTCCCATTGATTGAAGGCCACGAAGATATCCACCCCCACCGGCAACCGGCACGAATGGCATTCGGTCTGTGAAAAGTCATCCGTGATGCGGCCTGTGATGGGGTCGATCGGCGGAGTGGAATACTGATTACGCATGTGACATTTGCCCCCGAGGCAAAACTGCTGGACGACTTCGTCCTGACCCGTGCCCTGGCAGGCGGTGTACGTCGGACAGTCGCTGTCCTGAGAGCAATTGTCGTTGATCTTGACGGGGCCCCCGAGCTGTTTGACGTCTGAGAACGTCCCTCCCAAAGCACCCGTATGGCTCACCGAGAAACTCCAGATGCAGTTCCCGCCCGGGCACCGTGTCTCGCCGTATTTGGGATCGAGGCCGCTACCCCCGACCCAGTATTTCGCCATGAACCGCAGGTACACTTCCGCCTCGACTGCGAGACTTCCCGCAGTGGCCGGACCGGTCCCTGAACTGCCTTCGTAGTTGCGAATCGTGCGGCGATCGAGAAACTCCCAATCGAAGCGATCGGTTCCATTGATCCAGGCGTTGAAGCTGCAATCGTTCCCGATCCAGTCGCAATACGGCCTCTTTTCGTCGTCCACAAGCTTGTAGTACGCACCGCCGTTGTCCGTCGTCCATGACCGCCACACCGGCTCCTTCGGGTTGCGAAGTTCGAACAAGCTTTGCGCGTGGTACATCCCTTCATTCGTGCCTTGTCCGGGAATCGGCAGGCCAAGTTGATTTTCGTTGAATGCTTCCAACAACGACCCTTGATGCTCTTGCGGCTTGCCGGTCGTGCCGTCGAAATTTTCCCCCGTGATGTATTCCATGACGATGCCCAGGAG
>JBKJYI010000079.1:0-3751 GCA_046715855.1 Phycisphaerae bacterium | reverse complement strand
GCATGCTTCGCACGTTGGCGGCCATCGCCGAGGGAGCGACAACCCTGGATGACGCCCTCCGCGAGTTCTCGCACGACACGGTCGGGGCCGCCGCACACCAAGCCTAAGCCACCGCCGCGAATCGCCGCGGAGTGAACGCACTGCTCGCAAACCAGTGGCACACCGCACGTCGTCGCTCCATCAGTGCCACCAGCCCACCCAACGTCCTCCGCTGCGATTCCCTTGAAAGTGCGGAACGAAGAATGTAAGCTGCGTGGATGATGCAGTAAGCCGCTTTTTAGATTTCGCGAAGACTCACGGAGGCAACCACCTTGAGTGATCTAAAGTTGGCGTACTTAACTTGCCCACAGGACGGCGCAAGGGGCTATACGGGTGCTTTGTTGATTACCGACGCGCGAACACGACCTCTGCATTTTGGATACGTCTCTCCCGTCCGCCCTACGACAATGCAGCGCATACTTTATGGCAAAACACTGGATGCTCATATCAAGGTCGACGTAATCTCTCAAAGGCTCCATCACGACGGAAGGGGCTTTGCACCAAGTGTTGTTTTTGTCGATGACCAAAATCTGATTCCTGTTCGCCAATTCTTTGGCGTTCCTGCGGCCAAGCTCAGCAAATCTTCGAATGGAAACGGTCAAGCAGTGCAATTAAGCATCTATACCTTCGACACTGGCGGTGACGCTGCAGGGGAAGAACGAATTGGAGCAATCGTTGCCGAGTTGGAGCAAAGTGCCGACCTCCTTAATCCATTTGAAAGGATGCAGGAAGCGTTGAAGGAAGCCCTTAGAGAAGGGGCAAAGTAGCTTTGAGTTGGCGCGGCGACAAACGTAGCTCCATTCTACAATCACTTCGCGAGGCGTGCAGTTTCGGGATCGTCTCTGCCCCGGAAATTGACTTAAACACAAGATCATCGGACGCCCAAGTTCAAGTCTGCTGTACTTCTGAATCTTCAACGGTGCAGCTAGCCACAGAAACTTGGAACATACCTCGGAAAGATTTTCGATTTCAATCCGAAAGCTCTATCCACGGTAATGATGGACTTGAGCTTTCCATTCTCGGCAAGACCGAAAGGACACGAATCGAGACTGAAATCCAAAAGACTAACCTCCAACTGGTTTCAATGCCTTACGAAGAGGAATTAGATTGGCTTTTGGCTGCTAATCAAATTGATCTATTCTGTAAATGCGACGCAAGGTCACATCATTTTCAAAAGATACGACAAGAAAGCGGGCTTTTCGATCGCCGGAGCGGTCAGGGATTTCAAGCCACTGGGCGAATGGTCGCGGCGTGTCCAACGCCCCCTCAAGAAAATGGGCAAACAATCGACGAACGGTTGCGATGGATTCTGACTCCCCCGCTACACGAAATTCTATCTGACCCAAGCCTCGGCCTTCCAGCAACACCTCATGAGTATCAAGTGTGGGGAATAGGTTGGCTAAAAGGAAGAGTTAGTGCACTTCTTGGTGACGAAATGGGCTTGGGAAAGACGATGCAGGCGATTATTGCAGGTCGACTGCTTTGGCGCGAAAAACAAATCGAAAGAATTCTTATCGTGTGTCCAAAGACCTTGGTGGGAACTTGGCGATCGGAAATTGGAAAGTGGTGGCCGAACGCCCTTGCAAATATTTTCGAGCCATCAGGAGACACGCGTCAATTCTTGAAAATTGCCACCCCGAACGTGACTATAAAGCTCATCAATTACGAAAAATTGGCGCGGGAGGCTGATTATCTAACGGAAGAGCAAAGGACCGGCTCTCATGATCTGATTATCATTGACGAAGCCCAACGTATCAAAAACCCAACATCAAGGACCGCCAAGGCAGTGAAAGCTCTTATCGGAAAACGCCGGTGGGCGATAACCGGCACCCCGTTAGAGACAAAGACGGACGATGTATTATCGATTTTTGGCTTTCTTAAGCCCGGACTCTTGGAGTCAAACGAAGCAGATTACGTGCGAGATCGTATTAAGCCGTTTTTGTTAAGGCGGCGATTGGAAGATGTAGCTCTTGACCTTCCCGATAAGGATGACCGCGATGTCTATATCGAACTCGGCCCCAAGCAGAGAGAAGCCTACGAAAGGGCTGAAGATGAGGGAGTGGTAGCACTTAATGCCAAGGGCGACACCATTACCGTCCAACACGTTTTCGCCCTAATTCAAAAGCTCATGCAGTTGTGCAATTTCGAGCCAGAATCCGGCGAAAGCGCAAAGCTTGATCGGCTCACTGAGGATTTGGAAGAGATTATCGATAGCAAGAGAAAGGCTCTCATATTCTCCCAGTTCGTGTCAGCGCCCTTCGGGCTCAAAGAGCTAAAGAATCGTTTGCCCGCTGGCTGTCTATGCGTTGAACTTCATGGAGAAGTGTCAGCACGTAGGCGCGAGCTTGCGCTAAATAGTTTTAGTCATGATCCCGCAGTGAATACGATGCTGCTTCATTATCGGGTGGGAGGTTTAGGGCTCAATTTGCAGGCAGCGAATTACGTTTACCTATTTGATCGGTGGTGGAATCCGGCAGTAGAGGATCAGGCTGTGAAACGTGCACACCGCATTGGACAACTCAACAAGGTGTTCATTCGACGGTTAGCTTGCCGGGACACAATTGAAGAGAGGATCCTTCAAAAGCTTGCTGAAAGGCGGCGGTTGTTTTCTCATGTAATTGACGAAGGCCGCACTCCGGCCAACCAAGCGATGGGCTTGTCAGAAGAAGAGTTTTTTTCTCTTTTTCGCAATCTACGCGTGCGTCCGAAGCGTGCTGGGCATTCAGGTGCTCAGCCCCAAGTCGTGCTTGACGATCTTACACCAAACGAGTTCGAAGCATTGGTCGCAAATGTCTACAAGGCGCAAAAGTACGAAGTGCAGCATGTGGGAGGAAGTCATGATGGTGGGGTTGATATCATCGCGTGGCGAGCCGAGGGAGTTTCACGGGAGCGAATTGCCGTTCAATGTAAACACACGACTGCAAACGTCGGCAGGCCTGATCTTCAAAAACTTTTTGGAGTCATTAGCGCCGATCAGAGATTTACGCGAGGGGATTTAGTCACAAGTTCGGGATTTAGCCGTGAGGCTAAGATATTTGCGAGCGACAAGCGGATAATGACAATAGCAAGAGAAGAACTAATCTCGTTAGCCAGGCTCTATGGCGTCGCAAAATTTGTGGAATAAAAAACCCCGGCCGCGTGATGCGACCGGGGTTCGTTTGTATTGGCAATTGAAGAAGCGGACGCATTTGGCTTTGTGGTTTCGAAAGAGCGAGGGTTTTAGCCCTCACCCTGCCCTCTCCCAAAGGGAGAGGGGTGCTGGAAGAAACGGCTTGGTTAACAGCCGCTCATGAATGTGGTCAAGCGTTCGGCCATTAGTACGGGTCAGCTAAACTCATCTCTGAGCTTACACCTCCCGCCTATCGACGTGATAGTCTTTCACGGGCCTACAGTCATCCGAAGATGACATCGAAACCTCGTTTCGAGGGGGGCTTCCCGCTTAGATGCATTCAGCGGTTATCCTTTCCGTGCATAGCTACCCGGCGGTGCCCCGAGCGGGACAGCCGGTACACCAGCGGCACGTGCCTCCTAATCCTCTCGTACTAAGGAGACATCCTCTCAAGTTTCGTACACCCACGACAGATAGGGACCGACCTGGCTCGCGCCGGTCTGAACCCAGCTCGCGTACCACTTTAATCGGCGAACAGCCGAACCCTTGGGAGCGCCTTCACCCCCAGGATGTGATGGGCCGACATCGAGGTGCCAAACGACT
>JBKJYI010000078.1:0-2572 GCA_046715855.1 Phycisphaerae bacterium | reverse complement strand
CAGTCGACCCACAGAAAAACGATATGTCTTTCTATCGTAGGCGATGCCGCATGGATGTCTTGCGCCTTGTTAAGGCAGAGCTGGGCGCTCCTCATTCGCTGCCGGTCCTTGACTTAGACCGCGCGGTATCGTCGGATCTTCTTTCCAGGTTATTTGAACAGAGCGACCTTCGGGGAGCGGCAATCTACTGGACCCAAAAAGGAATCTTGATTGGCAAGCCCTACGACACTCAATTCATCATCGCGGAATCTCTCGATGAGGAGATCGATCGCTTGCTGGCCATGTATGATTGGGAGGAAGCAATGCCAACTGAAACGACTCCAGTGTCAAGGCTGGCTCCGGCCGACCCACCAGCTGCCGACGTCTTCATCTGCCATGCTTCGGAAGACAAGACAACGTTTGTAGCTGCTCTCGCGAAGGGCCTGAGAGAGGCAGGCATGGGAGTTTGGTATGACGATCTAAGTCTAAAACTTGGAGACAGCCTGCGTCGCGCAATCGATCGTGGCTTGAAATCCGCGCGGTTCGGCATCGTCATCCTAAGCAAAGCTTTTTTCGAAAAGCGATGGCCTCAATATGAGCTTGACGGTTTGGTCACTTTGGAGAATTCAAGAGGCACGAAAGTCATACTCCCCATTTGGCACGAAGTTTCTCAGCAAGACGTTGAGCAATACTCGCCCTCACTCGCAGGGCGTTATGCTGCTATGAGTAGCGAGCCCTTGGAACGAATCGTCGCGCGCATTATCGAGGTCGTTCAACTTCCGCGGGACGATTAATTGAGGTTAGAACGGGGGTGACCGTCGCCGCGATGCCTCTGGCACCGCATCGCGCCGCGCGTCGAGCTGTTGACAATCACGTACACTGCATCGGGTTCGCTTCACGCAGCTTGCGATAATATGATCCGGAATGTGTCGCTTGCCTTTCTCTTTAGCCTCCTTGTCCGATGAACGGACAGTAGGCTTTCAAAACGGCTGGATCAAATTCCGGGCCCAGCTCAGTCCTCGCGAGCATGTCGGAGACTGTCTACGTACTTTAACCTATCTCGATGCTGTTCGTAACCGGGCCAAAGTCCGAGGTGCTTTGCGTAACAGACCATACGAAAGTCAACTGGCTGATGGCAAGACAACCCCCCATATTGGGGAACTTTAATGAGCGACAACTCTCGAAAGATACGCTTGTATTCGTTTTGGAGGTACTTCTTGTCCCACGATCTTGACCGCCAACAAAGCTCCTGCAACTCAACGAGCCGGTCCGTCTCGCGCTCAAGCAGGTAAAGTAGGCGTGTTTTTTGTTCAATTCTCATTGTCAAAATGAGATGGCCGCATAATATAGACTTTTGCCTTCAAGGGTCACTTCCGGCGAGGAGTGTCCTTTGATAGGGCTACGGGCACGGGGCACGAGCAAAAGATGCGGTTACGCACCAAGTTTGGATTGTCTCTGGATAGCCCGGACTCCAGGTTATCGCCAGGCCTACGAGGCAGGTTGAATATCGCCAAAGGTCCGATCAGATTTTTCATTGCTGAAGCACGATATCGAGAGTTGACACGATGATAATCGGCCTGCCGATGCCGCCTGTCCCTTCAGGGCTAAAGAGGTTTAATTTACTTGTCGCTTTCCTATGCGCGATCGCAGTTTGGATCGTTCTTCATATCCTGTCCGAATTCGTACCCGCCGCGGGTGACGCTCTCAAAAATGTGCGCAGTGATGTACGGTTGGCGGTTTCAGTGGGCGTAATCCTACTCCTGATGATTCTCCTGTATTCGTTACTTTGCAAGGGGGTGGCGTCTGCAACTCGAGTCGAGATCGCACGATCCGCTAGTGCTGAAAATGACTCCGAGGAGAAGGAAGATATTGAACAACAGCTAAAGGCTGACGATGACCTAATCCGCGCAGTCACTCACTTGCTTGACCACGACGATGGACCAAAGCATGGCTTTGCGCGTCGGTATTTTCCGAGATCTCTGCGAGACCGGTACCTAGTTGCCATTCTGATTGCGGGCATCACCTTGCTTCTAGCATCATTAGCCCATGGTCCACTGTCCCTAATCTCTAGCAGACCAGGTCCGATTTCTTCGGACGCAGATCTTCCTTGGAGGATCATCGTCTGTGCGGCGATCGTCGTCGCCGTAATTGGACTAATAGCAGCAGTTCAGTCCCGCTACAATCGCTACAAAGAATGGCGCAATCCACAAGGTGCCCTCCTGACGCACCGTCGCAAACAGGCGAGGCTTGCTCGGTATCTCGCCGATGAACTCGACACGATTTGTGAAACCTTGCACACTTGGCTTACGGGGGCTGGAGGAGCATCCGGCATAAGTAAGCGATCTAGAAGGGCACTTGGCGACACCTGGTCTGGACTCGTAGAGTCGACGCTATTTGAACTTTTGCCTCCCGAGGGTAAACACTTCGACTTGCCATCTCCCTTGGAGAAGCTATACGATTCGTTAAGGGGTGAGATCAGTGCTGTCACGAAAAACGTCGCTTCAGCCGAATTGTTGAGCCGGCCGCGCAGGCGGAGTCCTTTGTCGAATACAGAAGTCAATGACGTGCTCCAACCGATCAGTAATCTCTGCTC
>JBKJYI010000077.1:0-5415 GCA_046715855.1 Phycisphaerae bacterium | reverse complement strand
AGCCCCGTCTCCGCCAGAAACAAATTCGCCAACAGTGCCAACCCCAGCACCAACGCAATCCAGCCACCGATACGCGAAGGCGACGACAACGAAGGAGGCGGCGAACTCAGCTCATTGGATGTGGCCGTGCTCTCACCACCCGCTTCACTTTCGGGACGCGCTTCTCCGGGTTGCTCGGTCTCCACATGCGGCTGACACATCAAGACAATCCAGGTCAGAGCCACTCCTCCCACCGCGCACAACGACATCATCGCGACCGCGTCCGAAGGTCGAGGCCAGGCGGCGCTATGCCGCGGCGTCCACAAAGTGTGCAGCACCAGACCAGCGATGGTAACAAAATTAGTGAAGCGTATGTCTACCCAGTAGTGTTCGAGGTCGATCGCAGAAAGTGCCAGCAGGCACGCAAAAAGAATGATATGGGCCAGCAGAATCGGCCAGTCAAACGACAATTGGTCCGTGAAACCAAACTGGCTCCTGCTAAGCCCGGATCGGACGTTGCCGATGAAAAACGCATCCAGCAACACGAGCACAATCATGGCCATCAACAATTCGATAACCAGGTACCGCGTCGGAATGGGCACGCCACAGTGGCGGCAGCGGCCGCGCAGATTCAAAAAACTGAGGACCGGAATGTTGTCGTATAAGGCGATTCGGTTGCGGCAGACGGGACAAGCCGACCACATCGGATCCGTTACCGTTTTGCCCCTCGGCAAACGGTAGATGACCATATTAAGGAAGCTGCCGATACACAAACCCAGTGCGGTCCAGAAAAACAGCCACCAGGTTGTCGCGAGGTAGGTCTCCAAGATGGCGCGATTCTAGATTCGAAACGACGTATGCGAAATGGAAGAATTGCGAATCGATTTCTAAGCGTGGCCCAGACGCTTGCGGAGATAATCCGCCCGCGCCGTCGCCCGCTCTTCCTCGTCGAGCGTGCGTCCGACCATCTTTTGCAGGTGCCCCGACTGCGTGAAGAGGAACAACTCGTTGAGCGTGGGAACATCCAGGCGATCGAAACGATTTAAATGAATGCCCATCCGAATAGGAGACAGCAAGGATTGAACTTCGCCGCTGGTGATCCGCCGCGCGTTGCAAAGCAAACCGTAGGCCCGCCAGATCTTGTCATCGAGCTGCGACGAATGATGCCGCACCAGCGTGTCCCGCGCCGCCTGCTCGTACTCCACCATTTTGGGAATGATCGCGCTGCTAAACGTATTGATGATGCTCTCTACCGACTTGCCCAGCGAGGTCTGATTCGAAATCTGGTAGAGATCGCCTACCGCCTCGGTCCCTTCGCCATACGAACCCCTCACCGCCAGCTTCAAATCCCGCGCCGCCCGCGCCACCCGCTCGATCTCTTTCGTAAGCCGCAGCGCCGGCAGGTGCAGCATCACCGATACGCGAATTCCCGTGCCCACGTTGGTAGGGCACGCCGTCAGATAGCCGAGCTTCTTATCAAACGAAAAGCCGATCTGCGAAGCGATGGCATCGTCGAGCGCGTCCACGTCCTCCCACACTGCATCAAAACGCAGCCCGCCGCGCATCCCTTGAATGCGCAGGTGATCCTCCTCATTGATCATCACCGCCCGCGTCTCGTCCGCTGAAATCGTCACCCCGCGGCTGCCCTCGCCATTGACATGCTGCCGGCTGATCAGATGCCGCTCGACCAGCATGGCGCGGTCAACCGGCTGGGCGTTCTCAATATCGACAACCAGCAGGTCTTCGCCTTGGGTGACGTTGGTATTCGCGTTGGTGACGCACCGGAAGATTTCCGTGCGCTCGGCCGGGCCGGCCGTCGAAAGAAAAGGAAGCCCATCAACGTTCCGAGCCAATCGGATGCGCGACGACACCACCACCTCCGACATGGGGCCGCCGCCACGGAGCCACTCCCCCGTACCCTTCCATAGCTCGTCAAAAATCATATCGAATCCAGTTCGCGGATTTTGTCGCGGACGCGGGCAGCCAGTTCGTAATCCTCATGGGTGATGGCTTCCTGAAGCTCGCGGCGCAACCGGATCAAGCCGGTACGTTTTTGCGTCCCGTTGTCGTCTTGGTTCGGTGTCTTGCCGACGTGGTGCGTGCCGCCTTCATGGGCCCGCTCAATCAGTGGATTGAGCAGGCTGCCAAATGCAATGTAATCGTTGGGACACCCAAGCGTGCCCTTCACCTGAAATTCGCGGAACGTAAGCCCGCACTGCGGACACGAAAGATCGTCTCCGGCCCCGATCCCCGTCTTGTGCTTGATGAACTGCTTCAAGATTTCATTGGTGGAGGAGAATTTCTGCTTGATGATCACCCCTTCTTTTTCCGCGCAGTCCTCGCACAAATGCCGCTCGCGCTTGTCCGGCATGGTGTCGGTGATATGCACCGTCGCCTTCGACTGGTTGCAGCGTTGACAGACTACGCTCATGGTCGACCCCACGATAAAATCCCTGATTTACTCTAGGCACCCCTCATTTTTCCGTCAATTGGGTCTCATCCTAGCTGAAATGAAAGTCCCAATTCGATCTAGACCGCGTAGTTTGGTCTTCGGGTGGATGATCATCTGGCGTCAGAGAAGGCCTTAACTCCGCCTGATGATGGCCGAACAGCCGGGGGCTTCGGTCAATTCAACTTCCGCTACCGAATTCCCCCCCAGCTCGATCACGCGCTGAAAAATCCACTCGGCAACGACCTCTGTCGTGGGGTTCTTCCCCCGCAGAACAGGGATTTCATTCAGGTCGCGATAGTCAAGCTGCTCCACCACCTGTTTCAAGATCCGTTTGGCCTCCGCAAAATCGATCACCATCCCCAGCTCATCCAAGCCAGGTTTTGTGAACGTAACCCGCACGCGCCAGTCATGACCATGCTTGGGCTCCTCACTCCCGTCGTGCAGACGGATATGATGCGTCGCCGAGAATCCCGCCTCCACAACCACGCTATACAATGCACGCCTCCGGATGTTCCTGGCAGCGAGCCGCCGACTTCCGCCGCGGCTGACTCAAGGCTCTTGGGTAACAGGCTACGGGTTTTAGCCGACTCCCCAATTGTAAGGATTTCGAGGGTCGCGCGGTTTGGACGGGCTGATTTTAACCACTATTATTCAATCCACTGACAATAGTCACCCAAGTTACGGAGTATGACATCCAATGCCTAAACACGACCAGGTTGAAAAAGTGATCATCATCGGTTCAGGCCCCGCCGGCTGGACCGCCGCCATTTACGCTGCCCGGGCCAACTTGAGCCCGCTCATCTTTGCCGGCCGACCCAAAACTATCCCCACCACCCTCCTCCCCGGCGGGCAGCTTATGCTCACCACCGAGGTCGAAAACTATCCCGGCTTCCCCCACGGCGTCACTGGCCCGAAGCTCATGGCCTATTTCGAGCAGCAGGCCGTCCGCTTTAATACCCGCATCGTAACCGATAATGGTTTCACTCCGGACGTCTCCAATCCCGACGATGGTCACAGCTACGCCTACCACGATTGCGCGCGCGTCGATTTCTCGCAGCGGCCTTTCGTCGTCCTCGGCGAGGACGACACTGAGTACCGCACTCATTCGGTAATCGTAGCCACTGGCGCCACGGCCAACTGGCTGAATCTGCCCAACGAGCAGCGACTTGCCAAGACCGGCGGGGGCGTGAGCGCCTGCGCCGTGTGCGACGGGGCACTCCCGGTCTTCCGCGACAAGGTACTGGCCGTGGTGGGCGGGGGCGACTCGGCCGTCGAAGAGGCGACCTACCTCACCAAGTTCGCATCGAAAGTCTGGATGATTCACCGCCGTGACGAGCTGCGCGCTTCCAAGATCATGGCCGAGCGCGCCAAGTCCAATCACAAGATCGGCTTCATGTGGAACAAGGGCGTAATCGACGTGATCGGGGACGCCATGATCACCGGCGTGCGCCTCCGCGACACCAAGACGAACTTGGATTCCACACTGGAGGTCGGCGGCCTCTTCATGGCCATCGGTCACACGCCTGCGACCGCGTTTCTCAAGGGCCAGTTGGAACTCGACGCCAAGCAATACATCAAGCTTGCGGACCCCTACCGCTCGACCACCAGCGTGGAAGGCGTGTTCGCCGCCGGCGACTGCGTGGACAGCGTGTACCGTCAGGCCATCACCGCCGCGGGCATGGGGTGCAAAGCGGCCATCGATGCCGAGCGCTGGCTGGGCGAAAAAGGCATCGAATAGGTATTGTTGATTGCGTTGTCTGTTTTTCTGGCTCACCCCTCGTGACTGGTCCCCCCGACTGCGACAACTCGTCGCTTGCGAGGGGTGATAACTACGGCGAGGATTGCTTGGCATGAACTACGAAGTGGTCTTCATGCCCAAGGCTCAGCGCGACTTGGACTCGTTTTCACCTGAGGTTTCCCGTAGAATATTACTGAAGGTCTACGCGATGCGGATCGATCTCGCGGGGGATGTTAAGCGGCTCACAAATATGACTCCGGGGTTTCGACTTCGAGTTGGAGATTACCGCGTCCTATTTGAGATCGAAGGGAGCCGCATCGTCGTCTATCGCGTGCGGCATCGCAAAGAGGCATACGACGCCTGAACCGGAGCGAACATGATTCAGTTCCATCCAGAATTTCTGAAGAAGAATGGCAAGAACGAGTTCGTTGTACTTCCCTACGACGAATTCGTCCGGATGCAGGAATTGCTGGAGGACGCGGAAGACCTGCTGCTGCTCGAACAGGCCAAACAAGAGGATGCCGGCAAGCCCGGCGTTTCACTCGAAAAAATGATGGCGAGATTCGGAATCACCCCCGAAGGCGCCGCGCCGGAAGATTGACCGAAGAATCATGGCCCCAAGTTCGATACGGCTGAACAAGGGTCAACCAGCCAGTGTTTCACGTTCAGGGGTCTGCTTTGGTCTTGGGTTCGCTTTTTCCCGGTAAATTAGCTTTTGGTGGATAGAAGTCTGAGAGCTTTGCAGACGCAGGGGGGACGATCCATTTGATATCCTTGGTTCCGGGTACTGCTGTAAAATGGAGAACCGTGTAGGCACCGCCGTCCGTAGTCGGATATGTCTTTGTTCCATCGTCCAGAAAAGTGTAGGCGGACAAGTCGTCGTACGTATCTGGTTGAGTAATCATTCGACTTGTGTCGATCCCCGTAACCCAAATGGTCTGTTGGCAATGTACTCTTCCGCCATAAATCGACCTCGGGGCTGTAGTTCCGCAATCTATGCCGACAATAGCTTCCGTCGCCGAAACAACTTTGTAAACCTTTGCGGTACCGAAATGTGAAAAAACTGCCATGTTGACGATTTTCTGGCTCTTTGCTTTTTGTGTGGGCGAGGTATCTCTCTGGTAAATTACTCAAACTGACCGCTTTTTCCGAGCAGAATTTTGTAAATACTCTGCCCACAATGAGTTACGTCGCTTCGCCCATGTTTAAAAAACGGCTCCGGGCGTGGCATCATAGTGGGGCGTAA
>JBKJYI010000076.1:0-3964 GCA_046715855.1 Phycisphaerae bacterium | reverse complement strand
ACGCGGAACTGTCGCACCCATGAGCTTGCGATCCGGCGCTACGCTCGGCCCTCATGAAACGGTTTCAATCCTCGGTGCGGGATGGGCGAGGTCTACCGCGCGCGGGACATGCGGCTAAGAAAGCTGCATGAGCGAGTCGGGAACGGCGAATTCGAGCGCCACGAACGTCCGGCGACGTGCGAAATAGCGTGTTTCGATGCTCGCATGAGAGGCATCGGCCACGGCATGCGATTGACCGCTTACCTGTGATAGAATCCTTTTCCGATGTGGACCATCAACGTGATCTCCGATTCGCCTCAGTCGGCGGGGCGAACGCCCGGCGGGATCGGCGTGACTGTGCGCGTGGCGGGAAGCGTGCCGCGCCTCTTAGCAGGCAAATCGACGGCGGATGACATCGACGGGTTGTGGCTGCGCATAGAGCACGCGAAGTTGCGCTTGCTCCGGGGTTTCGAGGAGCTTCTGTGCCTGGAGGGCCTGCAAGGGGTTGAACGGCTTCCTCACCAGGTTGAGACCGTGCGGCGAGTGCTGCGGCACTTTCGCGCCGGTGTACTGTTGGCGGATGAGGTCGGATTGGGCAAGACGATCGAGGCCGGCCTGCTGCTGCGCGAGTATCTGCTTCGCGGGATGATTAAACGGGTGCTCATCCTGGTTCCGCCCGCGTTGGTTAGCCAGTGGCATGAGGAGCTGTCCACCAAGTTTGGGCTCAATTTCACTATCGCGGAAAGCAGCAGGAACATCCCGGAGGGATTCTGGCAAGGAGCGGACCGGGTCCTGGCATCGCTGTCGCTGGCCAAGAGCGTGAGGCATTTCGACGCGGTCTCCGCCTGTTCATGGGATATGGTCGTTGTAGAT
Organism: Phycisphaerae bacterium; assembly: GCA_046715855.1. Classification (GTDB taxonomy): domain Bacteria; phylum Planctomycetota; class Phycisphaerae; order UBA1845; family UBA1845; genus CAZAMB01. The sequence continues at coordinate 3,112 of JBKJYI010000076.1, read as the reverse complement.
GAGGCCCATCACTGCCGTAACCGGGCCACTCGCAACTGGCAATTGGTTAACGCGCTCAAGCGAAAACGAATGGTGCTGCTGACGGCTACGCCGGTGCAAAACGACCTGACCGAGCTCTACAACCTGCTGACCTTGCTGGAGCCCGGACACCTCAAGACGGAGGCCCACTTCAAGAAAAACTACGTTCGCCGCGGCAATCCACGTGACCCGCAGAACCGAGAGCGCCTGCGCGAACTACTTGGCCAGGTGATGATCCGAAACACACGCAGTCTGGTGACCGTCGACCTGCCGCCAAGGTACGCCCAGACATTCGTCGTTCATCCTGGCGAAGGCGAGCGGCAACTCTACCAAATGCTTGAAACGTACCTGCGGCGGCGGATTGAAGGTCCCGCGATCGAGGGCCACAACGCAGCCGCCTCCGAATCCGAGACGACGCCGCTTACGGACGAGCGCGGCGCACTCGACGAATCGAATCAACCCGACCTGTTCGGAAATCGTGCATCGGAAGAAGCGCGGGCCGGCCAGTCGCGCGATGCCCACGCGCATTCTGCCAATTCAGCACGCGATGACTTATCCCGTAGGCGGATTACATCGCTGCTTGCAGCTGCAGGGAGTCATCCGGCGGCTCTGGCGCTACCGTTGGCGGAGTTGGCGGAGCGGGAGAGCTGCGCCGCCGATCTTCTGGACTTGGCGCACCATGCGGCCGCGGTCACGGCAGATAGCTCGAGCACGAGCCGTACGGCCAAGGAAGCCAAGTTGATAGAACTACTGCGGGCGAATCCTCAGGGAAAGTTCCTCGTCTTCGCCAATTTCGCACTCACCATAGATCGTCTACAGAGCGTACTGGCGTACGAAGGCATCCCGTTCAGCATGTTCACCGGCCGTCAGACCGCTGCCGAAAAGGCTCAGGCCGTCGAGCTGCTCGCAAGCCGTGTGCCCGTCATGCTTTGCTCGGAGATCGGCGGAGAGGGGCACAATCTCCAGTTTGCCAACACGTTGATCAATTTCGATTTGCCATGGAACCCAATGCGAATCGAGCAACGAGTGGGACGCATCCATCGAATCGGCCAAACCCGCGAGGTATTCATCTTCAACTTGTGCACGGCCGGGTCGCTGGAAGAACGAATCTTGCGGCTGCTCCACGAAAAGATCCGTATGTTCGAGCTTGTCGTCGGTGAGGTGGGCTCCATCCTCGGTAATCTGGAAGGCGGTGAGGAGTTTGAAACCCTAGTGCTCAACATGTGGCTTCAGTCCAAGGGGCCGCGACAGCTCGATCAGGCTTTCGAGAAGTTGGGTGACTCCCTGTTGACCGCGCAGGAAGAGTATCTGAAAACCAAGCGGCTCGATGAGGCGCTTTTTGGAGATGAGTACGAATGACGGCCCGGAAGGAGTTCGAACCCATCATCGGCGATCGCCTGCGGGCGTTTGCCTCTCTGCTGCTGGAGCGGCACGGGGCTGCGGTAGATTGGAAGCCTGACGCCGACCAAGGCTTGGCCTTGCTCCCGACGACGGTAGCTCAAACACTGGGCTGCCTGGAGATCTTGCCTCTTGCGGCGGATAGCGAAAGTCCATTACCGATCAGTCTAGCCTCTGATTTTCTTGACCGTGTTGAACCGTTGGTTTCGGCAGAGCCACAGGTCATATGCGTACGGATCCCCGAGGCGTACCTGAAACGATCCAACATGGCCGATCCGGTGGAGCGATCCTTCACCTGGCTGAATGCCCGTGTGCGCGTGCAGAGCGCCGAGCCGACGCGGGCGGAATATCACACTTGGTACTTTCTCGCCACGCTCGACTCAGCCGATCGCTGGCAGCAAGTCGTGCGCGTGGACGTGAACGCCTTGACATCCGCTCAAATCCAGCTTCCCGATCCAATGCACGCGGGCGCGATAGTCGCCGAGCCAGCCGATCTGCCAGCCGCATATCCATGCACCAAGCTATCAGCCGTTCGGTCCGCGCTCCGCCATTTGAACATTGAGAGCCGGTCGTTCATCGAACGCTTGGAAAGCAAACTTAGCCGCGATCGCCAACGGTTGCAGGAATATTACCGGGCTTTGCTCCGCGAGGATCGCCGGCGTGCCGCGCGGCGGGTCGCGGACGAGGATCACGGGCAAAAGGCCGCCAAGGCCAAAGCCGTTGAGCTCGAACTCCGCCGTAAGTCGGCCGAACTCGACGAACGTTACGCCTGCCGCCTCGAGGTGATGCCGCTGGCGCTCGTGAGGTTGGATTGTCCGGCTTTGGCGGTGCAGTGCCACGTGCTTCGCCGGTCCGTCGGGAGAACGATCGCTCTCGTCTGGAATGCCTTGACCAAAGAGATCGAACCACTTGCCTGCAGCCGTTGCGGCGTCAGCAGCTTTACAATGGGATTCTCGGCCGACAAGCTGGCTGCCTGCTGCGCGCCGTGTCTGCGATGAGCCGCTCGACAAACCCTCACGGCGCTGGGCAGGAGCGTTTATGCCTTGCCATCGAAATATCACTGAAAAATGATCTGGCGTTTTTTGCGCCCCAATCGGCGATCGACTGATAAGCCCATCGACGAGGCTGCAAGCAGGTACGAGTGTGCGCGAATGCTGTATCGAATACGGCCGAGAAAAGCATTCGGACACACGAAGAGCCAACTCCTGTACACTCCGGGGCAAACTGCACTCGTTTTGCCGGAAATGTCCCAGTCGAGCCGGGCCACTCAAACTATTGCCCGCATGCAGGATTGATAAAATCGTCTCCCGCGAAGCAGCGTTGCAAGACCGCCGCGTCCCGAAGATCAACGTCGCCATCGTTGTTCGCATCGAAATTTCCGAATTCCGCAGGTTCGCAGATCGGCGGACGCGGACGACCTGGGCCATCGAGACACGCGGCAAGATTCGCGGCATCGACCGGATCGATGACTCCGTCGCAGTCGCCATCTCCGTTGGGACAATTCACCGTCAAGGTGGCCGACACACTTACCGACGACCCAAAGGGATTGTAAACCTCGATGGTGTAGATGCCGGCCATGTCCGCAGCAACCGGATCCAGCGAGAGCGTCGGCGTTACGGCCCCGCTTATGGCTCCGCCATCGGCAAGGCCCGTCCCGTTGCGCCGCCACTGGTAAATGTGAGGCGGCGGGACAGAC
>JBKJYI010000075.1:0-15495 GCA_046715855.1 Phycisphaerae bacterium | reverse complement strand
CACATCGAGTCCACAATAGTACATGAGCCAACCTCCCTTTCGTTTCCGGTGTTCGAATGCAAAACGACAACAACGAGCATCCTAACGACCAGATCGAGGTTGGCTCACTTCATAGCTTCTTCGTGGTGAAAAATCATTGCTTCAACTGTTTGATCGTGCGGAAGTCTTCAGGTGATTCGGCCACTCGCGAGTATTTCACGCGGACGCGCTCGGTGGCGCTGCCGTCGGGTTTTGCTTCGTGCAAGATGAATTCATAATGGTCCGCGTCGGCGAAGACCATGTCGACTCGATAACGTGACTTCTTCCCGCCCGGCGTGCTCGCGTTCCAATCCCAGGAGACCGCATTCTCACCCGTTGACACGATTTCGCCGGTCGCCAGGCCGCCCTGTTCGTCGAGGCTCTGAAAGCGCACTGCGCTCGATTCGGTATCGTGCCAGATCTGCATGGCCGAATGGTAGAACATTCCCTTCGCGTCTCCGAGCCAACCGCGAACAACCAGGCTCTTCGAATCCGGACCCTTTTCGGTGATGTTTCGGCCACGAAAGACACCGCCATCCTGGCGCTTGTTTTCGAAGATCCATTCGCCGCCCACGAGCTGGTGAAGGACTTTCAGGGGATCGATAGCGCCAGTGGTGGGGGCAGCGGCGAATTTCTTGCGAAGCTGGTCGAGCGTGTGCGCGTTTCCTTTGTCGAAGAATTCGCGCATCTTGACGGACTCTTCGCTCTCGCCAAATCCCATCCCGGTAATGATCAAGCGCGTGCGATCGGCGCCGACCGGCTCGAAACGCAGCACCGTCCACATGTCCTGGATAGCGGTTGGAAATGGAAACCCTGCGGGCGGCCTGGTTGCCTGGATCGAAAGCATTCGCTCTGGTTCAAAGCTCAGGATCGTGTTCTCAATGGTTTTTTCATCCCCCAGCGTGCCGCCAGCGTTGTAGTTCACTCGCATCTTGCCGCCCACCCGGAGGTCAATATCCGCAAGCGGCGCCATCCAGGACTGCAGCCCCTCCGTCGTGGTGAATGCCTTCCAGACTTCGTGAACCGGTGCGCAGATTACGCCGTCATGCCGCAGCGAAGTCTTGGAATTCGAGGCCTGCTGCGCCGAGGCGCGCATGCCAACCAGCGCGACGATGATGAATGCAAAACGAAAACGATGATTCGACATTGATGTTCCCTTCAAACGAATTTTTCGCGGTGAATTGGTTCCCATACCCTATCCCCTACACTCTGGACCCAGTTCACTAATTCCACCCACCCACGATCGCCCCGGTCAACAGGAGCGCAATCAACTGAAAGCTTGCGTCAATCCCGAACGCGGCGAATGGTTTGCCGGATGCGAGATGGTCGGTCATTTTTAACGATGAGTGCACGAGCCAGAGCAGCCCGCCCCAGAATAATCCCGCTTTCGCTGTGTTGATTCCGCCCGCGTGGAATATGAGGGCGATCACCAGCGCCATCACGAAATAGCACACCAGCATCCCGCCAAAAAACAGCGGCGGCGAATGTTTTGCCTCCAGCGTTTTGACCTGCTCATCGGTAAACCCGTGCGCCTTCACCCACGCACTCCGAAAGAGCGCCGAGTACCACGCCCCTCCGATGAAAAAAGTTCCGATGGCAGCAACTGCCACCGCCAGGTAATTGATCGAGCCCATATCGATTCCTCCCATGTATCCCTCGTTCCTTCCCGCCGGCGCCACCGGCTCTAGATCAGTTCGTCCCACCATCCTTCTGGACGGCTCACCGGCGGAGCGTCCTGTACGGTTGGACCAGGGACCGCCAAAAGGCGATTGACATAATCTCGCAAAACCGAAACGGATTCCTCAAACGGGGTGAGACTCCGATGCGCCCTCGATTGCATCACCCCGCCTTCCATCACCGTGAGAATGAACGTTGCGAGTGCCTCGCAATCCGTTTCTGCGGGGAGTCTCTCCTTCGCCGCAACCAGCATGTCCCGAATGGCGTTCCGCCAGTTTTCAAAATTCAGTGCGATCTTCGCCCGAACGGCCTCCGACTTTTCGCTCATTTCCAATGCGAGGTTGCCAATGGGACATCCAATCTGGCAACCAGTAACCGTAAGCATTTGGCGGTAACCGCCCAGCACGGCGAACACCTGTTCGATTGGATCACTGATCTGTTGCGTGGCGGGATTGATCACCTCTGGATAAAGGTTATCCAGGTACCAATCCAAAACCGCGAGCAACAGGTCTTCCTTGGTTCGAAAAAAGTAATAGAGACTCCCGCTGTTGACGCCGGACTTCTTCAAAATGTCCGCAATGCTGACGGCCTCATAGCCCCTCTCGAGAAATAGCTCCTGTGCCGCTGCGACCAGCTTTGCGCGAGTTTCTCGCGATCCAGAACGCCGCTTTTTCTCCCGGTTATCCGACAAGTGCCCGCCTCCATGAGGCAACCAACTATTTAGTTGATCGCTCAACTAATTTAACGGAACCAAACCGAGCTGTCAAGCTCCTCCAACTTTTGGCGTGCGCTACCGCGTTTTCACGGGTTCTAGGGGCCAAGTGTAGCGCCGCCGTCGTGCAGCGACCTAGACCACCCTGAACATGATCAAAGCTCCCACCACGAAGCAGTACCAGGCAAAGTGATGGAGCTTGGCGCGGCGAACAGCGTCGAGCAACAACTTCAGGGTCAGCACGCCAAACGCGAAAGCGACGATCCCGCCGCCTAGGGTGGGACCCCAGCTTATTGCGGCGGGCTCTACCACACTGAATGCCTCGCGAAGCTTTAGAAGCGTGGCTCCCAAAATGGCGGGGATGGCAATAAAGAAACTAAACTCGGCGGCCCAACGACGTCGGATACCGCAGAGGGTGGCTGTGCAAATCGTCGCACCGCTGCGCGAAATGCCGGGCGAGATAGAAATTCCCTGAGCAATCCCGATCAACGTTGCGTGAATCCATGTGAATTCTTTCCACCCTTTACGGCCCCGCGGGGCGAGCGCCGTCGCAATCAAAAGCACGCCTGTGATGATCAGCCCGCCACCTACTTCGATCGGATCGGCGAAGGAATCTTCAAAATGCTTTTTGAACAGCAGCCCGATGAGCGCGGTCGGAATCGAGGCCAAGATGCCGAGATTCAAGAAACGCATCGCGTACCGCTGCCCAGTCCATGCCGCATGACACTCGGCAAGGAGGCGACCCAGATATTGATGAAACGAAGTATAGAAAACCACGAATACGGCGAGCATTGTGCCAACGTGTGACACTCCATCGAAGACATGCATGGAAAGGCTGGCTGGATCAAGCCGCAGCCAGTTCTGCACCACAGCAAGGTGGGCACTACTACTGATGGGCAAGAACTCGGTGAGACCTTGGACTGCGCCGAGAATGATCCCGTCCAGGTAGGTCAATTCGGCGGCATTGGGCATGCCTTACCTTACTCAAACTTTTTTAATTTGTCGCAGTGAAGCTATTTGAGGCCGATCGCGGTACCTATCAGGAAGAGGCCGCCAACGATCTCTAACGCGCCGAGAAAACTGTCGCGGATGGTTCGCTGCTCGTCCGTGACCGCGGACGCGGGGAGCTTGCCTGAGCGAATCACCGCGAGCCTGAGGAATAACGCGACGAAGCCGCAAAGAAACCCCATCGATCGGGCAAGCCAGGAAGCGCCGGGACCTAACAATGGCGCGATTCGAAGGAGAAATAGCAATGATCCAAGGGCGACCAGCTTCCATGCCAGCGGCACGAAGCGCAGGGCTTCTTCGAACTCATATTGCTGGGCTTTGACCTCGTCGCTTTGCTCGCGCATCGCGTGCTGGTCGATTGCATTGCCACATTCCGGGCAGCAGTTTGACACGCTGCCGAACAGGTCGTACCCGCAGAATGCACACAGCGGGTGCTCGCCGGTGGTTCGACTTCGCGGCTGTGCTCCGGCCAGGCGATCGAGGTATCGTAAGTCCATCCCAGCCTCAGGAAGTCAAAACCAGTCCTTCATTACAGGATTCTACGCGATTTTTTCGCGATTCGATGCATAAGCTACCGCACCCGGTGACGTCTCGCGATCCTACGGTTTCTGCGCCATTCGACCTTGGATTTGGCCATCCTATAATTTTGATATGCAGCCTGATGACGAAATCTGCTATTGCTACCACGTTTCCATGCGCAAGCTGGTGAACTTCGCCCGGCGGGTTCGGCCGGTGCAGGCCAGCCGCATGACCGAGTGCCTGGGGGCCGGGACGGGGTGCGGATGGTGCATTCCCTTTCTCACCAAGATTGCCAGGGATCCCGACTGTTTTGGCATTGAGGGGCTTACCCCGGATCAGTACGCCGAGAGTCGCAAGAACTATATCAAGACGCAGCCGCGAAATAGTTTTGAGGAAGGCATGAAGGAATCGCCGAAAAACGGAAGCGCCGAAACGCCAATATAAACGGACCAAGGTTTCGTTGGAGCCCGATCGTGAAAAATCGGTCAGCAAGTTTTGGTGTGCACGCAATTCTCTAAAGTGACCCACCGCTATAATGACGTTATGCCCCGATGCGGGCGAGGGACTCAACGTTGGAAGTCTTTTGGATTGCCGCAGCCGTCGCGATCATTGCCTGGACGCAGGCGAAAGAGGAAATCACGCGCGAGTTGCGCGAGTGGCTGCAACGGCAGAGTGAAACGGCGAAAAGTATTTTTACCCGCAAGCTGGCCTACATGCTCACCTGCGAGTTTTGCTTTTCCTTCTGGGTCTCGCTGCTGTCGCTTATTGTTTTCCGCCATCGGGTCGCCTACGCGGATTGGCGCGGCGTGATTCTCGCTCAATTTGTTACGTGGGGCATCGCCAACATATATATGACCGCCTACTCGAGATTTCGCGTTGAGATCCGTAAGGATCAAATCGAAATCAAAAAAGAGGAAGCCAAAATCGAGGATAGTGAGTCCGAAGATCGTCAAGGCGACGGCCAACTCAAAACGCCGAACGCTGCATGTGCCCGATGATTGGACTCGGCAAGTGGTCGAGCGGATCAATTTCGATACCATTCCCACCAGGCGACTTAATTCACTCATAGGGCATAGGCTTCCGCATGATGCAGGCGTGGGCGAGGTTCATATCGAAAACGGCCTGGCTCTGGATTGGGGCCTGGGCTATTGCCGCCGTGCTCTCCTGGTTCGCACCGAAAATTCCATCGCTTCTGGGCGAAGAGTCAAAGGGGTTTTTGCCGGCGGACAGTCCTTCGCAGTTGGCCATGGCGCGGTTGCGCGAAGAATTTCCCGACAACGCCTTTGCCAGCCGCGCGGTCGTGCTCTTCATTCGTAACGGTGGTTTAACAGCGGAGGACAAGGAGGCCGCCGCGAACCTGGCCCGCACGCTGGCGGAAAAAAGCCAGCATTGGAATTGGCGGGTCACCGCCGCGTCTTTTAGTCCGGTAATGCGACCGCTATTGGAAAGCGCGGACGGCAAGGCGGCCATCGTGGTCGTCGATTTACCCGCGGGCAGCCTTAGCAGTCACACGGTCAAACGCTTTCGACAGATCGAGCAGGCACTGTCTCAACTCCCCAAGCCCGAAGGATTACATGCCGAAATCACCGGGGGCGCTGCCATGGGCGGACTGCTGGAGGCGAACGCCAAGCGCGATGTAGACCTGACCACGATCTGGGCGCTGGCGGCGGTGGCGGCCATTCTCCTGTTCGTGTACCGGTCGCCGCTGGCCATGCTGTTGCCGCTGATCACCATCGCGGCCGCGCTGCTCGTTTCGTTGGGACTCGTCGGTTGGATGGCGAGTCACGGCTGGCCCATCAATAGCCTCGTGCAGATGTTCATGATCGTCATCGTCGTGGGCGTGGGCACCGACTATTGCCTCTTCCTTTTCGCCCGATTTCGCGAGGACGCGTCGGAGTCCGCGAGCGTCCGGTCCGCAGTCACGTCATCGATCACCCATGCCGGCCCGGCAGTGCTCGCAAGTGCGGCCACCAATGCGCTGGGGATGGCCACGCTTTGGTTTGCCCGCAATCGCGACCTGCATACCTCTGGGCCGACGATCGGGCTCTCGATTGTGATCTCCGGCGCGTGCGTGATGACGCTATCGGCGTCGCTGATTTATGTCGGCGGGCGATGGCTCGTGCGACGCAAAGACACGGCTCACCCCCATGACTCGCGCATCTGGGCGTGGGCAGGAGAACTGGTAAAGCGGCGGCCCCGTGCGGTGACGGTCGTGGTAGGGGGACTCTTGCTTTGGGCTTCGCTGCTGGGTGCGTGGAAGCGGAATGAACCTGTTTACGATTCGCTCGAGCAATTTCCTGCGGACTCCTCTTTCGTGCGCGGCGCGCAGCTATATTCGCACCACTTTCAAAACGACAAACCCGTTGCGGAAGTGACTTTGCTGATTACGTTTCCCCAGCGCGTCGATGGGCCTGAGAACGCGGAAACGCTCCGCCGGCAGCTCGACGCAGTCTCCACCGCGATCCATCAGCAGCTTCCCGTGGTTCATTACCGTGATGTCTTCGACCCGCTCGGTTTTTGGCGGAACCCAGAAGCAGGACAAGGAGAGAGCGGGCTTTTGCCTCGCGCGGTGATCGAGCGATTCGCCCGTTCCAGCTATGTCGGCCAGTCGGGCAAGACGGTCCGGATCGACCTTGGTGTGGAGATCGAGCCTCGTTCTATTCCGGCAATGAAGGCGGTTTCTAAACTGCGGGAGATCGTCGCCGAGGTCCTTCGATACGAGGCCCGCAATGAACAAGTTGACGCGTCGCCGCTCATCGAGATTGGCGGCGAGAATGCAGTGTATGCCGACATGCGGACTCTGCGCATTCGAGATTTCGCCGTGGTCGCCGCGGCCGCAATTGGCATGATCTTCGCGGTGCTGCTGTGGTTGCTCCGGTCGGTGATTCAATCGGGGATTTTGATCATCGCGACGTTGCTGACCTACCTGTCGGCCTACGGCGTGACCTGGATGATCGTTCGATTGGTCTATGGCGCGCCGGCCTTGGCGTGGCAGATTGATTTTTTGCTCTTCATCGTCGTGCTGAGCCTCGGACAGGATTACAACATTTTTGTCGTCGCTCGCGTGCATGAGGAGCTCAAGCGGCACGATCCGCGCGAGGCCATTGCTACTGCGATTCGGCGCACCGGAAGCGTGGTGAGCAGTTGCGGAGTCATCATGGCCGCCACGTTCGCGTCGATGTTTTCAGGTTCCCTGATGATGATGAAGGAGTTCGCGATCGCCTTGTCGCTGGCGATGTTGATCGACACATTTATCGTGCGGCCTTTGCTGGTGCCCGCGATGATTTTGCTGGCCTATCGAATCTCTCGCGGTCCTGAGGAATCTTCCATCTCCGAGGAGGAGGCGACCTCAGCCCACGCCATCATTTGACGGAAAATCGTTGCAGATGATATACTCGATGGTTGAAATCGCGATCGTAAGTTTTTGTCTTTTCAGTAGTTAGCAGAGTTTGCGCGCGGGGCTATTCCATGGACATGATCGTGGTGATGAAAGCCGGCTCCGCGGCGGATGACGCTCAGCGGGTCATCGACCGCATTGCCGAATTGGGTTTCACGCCTCATCTGTCCAAGGGCGAGTTTCGCACCATCGTCGGCGCCATCGGCGATCACAATCCCGAAGCGCGGCAACAACTCGAACAGCTTCCCGGCGTCGACGAGGTCATGGCCATCAGCCAGCCCTACAAGCTGGCATCGCGCGAGTTCCATGAGGCCGACACGATCTTCGACATCAAAGCCGTCCGCGTGGGGGGCATGCATGTCAACATCATCGCGGGGCCCTGCGCGATCGAAAGTCGCGAAGTACTGTTCGACGTGGGGAAAGCCGTGAAGGAGGCGGGGGCTTCGATCTTGCGGGGCGGGGCCTTCAAGCCGCGCACATCGCCCTACTCGTTCAGCGGCAAGGGGCGCGAGGGGCTCGAACTTCTAAAGGAAGCCGGCACGTTACTGAACATGCCCACCATTACCGAGGTGGTCGATCCGCGCGATGTCCCTACCGTGTACGAGTTCGCGGACATTTTTCAAATCGGCGCCCGCAACATGCAGAATTACAATCTGCTGCTCGAAGTGGGCAAGACCGACAAGCCTGTATTCATCAAGCGGGGCATGGCCGCTTCGGTGACCGAGTTGCTGATGTCGGCCGAGTATGTGCTCAGCCAGGGAAATCATCGCGTGATTCTGTGCGAGCGCGGCATACGCACCTTTGCCGAGGAAACCCGGTTTACGCTGGATGTGTCGGCGATTCCGGTGATTCAGGAGCGCTCGCATCTGCCGGTGTTTATTGATCCTTCGCACGCGGCCGGAAAGCGCGACCTGGTGCCGCCGCTGGCATTGGCGGGAATCGCGGCCGGCGCGCAAGGAGCAATCGTCGAAGTGCACAGTTGCCCCGACCGTGCCCTTTGCGACGGCCCGCAAGCGGTGTTGCCCAATCACTTTCGAAAGCTGATGGAGCAGATCAAGCAAATCGCCGAAATCGTGGGCCACCGCGTCAGTGGACCTCCGATATAACCGCAGAGACGTGGTGGGCACGGAGGCGTTAACGCTTCCATTAACCTTCAGATGGATGTAACTTGATTGGTGTTACTTTCTGAAATTCTCTGCGCACTCTGCGTCTCTGCGGTGAAAAATGGGCTTACGAAAGACCGACCCAGAGCGCGGCGTTACTTCGCTGATTGTTGGCTGCATGTTCAGCGGAAAAACGACAGAGCTGATTGCCCGCGTCGAACGGTATCCTTCTGAAAGTGTGCTGGCGATCAAGCACGCGATCGATACGCGGTTTGGTCGGATTGCGATCATCAGCCATGGCGGCAAATCTTTGGACGCGACCACGGTGTCCTGTGCCCGGGAGATTTTGAATCTGGTGCAAGCCGGAACACGGGTCGTGGCCATCGATGAGGGGCATTTCTTCGACCTCGATTTGATGGATGCAATCGCAATGTTAAATAGACGACGCATGGACGTCGTGGTTACCTCGCTCGAACCCGACAGTTGGGGCCGGCCATTTCCCATCAACGAATTGCTTCGCGAGCAGGCGACGGAGTGCGTGGTGAAGTCGGCGATATGCGCGCGCTGCGGCGTCGTCGCGGATCGGACGCAGCGATTGACTCCGGTGGTGGGGGGTAACATGGTGGTCGATCCGTCGAACTATGAACCACGGTGTCGAACGTGCTGGCGGCCGCCAATTGTCGGATGAGCGAGCGCGAGAAATGTAGGTCGCCCCGCGCACCGGCTTAGGCAATTCGCAGCCGAACGAACTTGCGCTTGCCGCGCTGAAGGATGTCGCCGGTTTTGACGGCCAGCGGCGCGTTGGAGTCCTCGATCACTGTGCCGTTGAGTTTGACGCCGCGTTCAGCAATGACGCGGCGGGCTTCGCTTCGCGATTTTTCGCCCAGGCAACCTACGATCAAATCGATTGGCGAGATGAGTCCCTCTTTTAACTTATCACCGGGCACGGTCGCGTGGGGAATGTCGTCGGGCAGTCCCCCGCCCCCGCCTCCATGCACCCGGCGAAACTCCTCGGCCGCCGCCTCCGCGTCCCCGGCAGAGTGGTACTGGGCGATGATCGTCTTCGCCAAAAGTTCCTTGGACTCACGCGGGTTGTGCTTGCCCGCGTCGAGCCAATCCGCAACCCGCGCGGGAGGAACGTCGGTGAGCAATTCGAAATAATTGCGCATCAACTCGTCGGGTATGCGCATGATCTTGCCGAACATTTCCGATGGCGGGTCGGTGACGGCCACATAATTCCCCAGCGACTTGCTCATTTTCTGCACGCCGTCGGTGCCCACGAGCAAGGGGACGGTGATCACAATCTGCGGCGGCTGATTCGCATGGCGCTGCAGGTCGCGCCCGCACAAATTGTTGAACGTCTGATCGGTGCCGCCGAGCTCCACGTCTGACTCGATGGCCACGCTGTCCCTGGCCTGCATGAGCGGGTACAGCAGCTCGTGCAGGAAAATTTCCTTCCCTTCCGCCTGGCGCTTGGCGAAGGTGTCGCGCTCCAGCATGCGGGCCACGGTCATCTGGCTCATGAGCCGCAGCACGTCGGCGAAGTTCATGGTCGAAAGCCACTCGCCGTTGCGACGCACTTCCAACTTGTCCGGGGAGAGATCCAGCACTTTGCCCGCCTGTTGCAGATATGTATTAGAGTTGATCTCCACTTCAGCCTCGGTAAGCATGGGGCGCGTTTTGCTCTTGCCGGACGGATCGCCGATACGCGCCGTGTAGTCGCCGATGATGAGAACCGCCTTGTGCCCGAGGTCCTGAAATTGCCGCAGTTTGCGCAGCACGACGGTGTGACCGAGCGTCAGGTCTGGCGCGGTGGGGTCCATGCCGAGTTTGACGCGTAGCTGCTTGCCGCTCGCAATCCGCTCGCGGAGCTCCGTTGCGGTGTAGCACTGATCAATCCCGCTAAGCAGGATGCCCAATTGTTGATCGACGATGGTCATGGTTTAAGAGGGACAACTGAAAACGCAAAGAAACTCAATGAGAAAAAAACCCAAGAGGGAAATAATGAATGGAACAAAAATCAGGTCAAGCACCCAGTTCATGATTTACCTCCATCAAATCGCACGCGTTCGATGCTGCGCGCCAGCCCCGTCGTTGTCTCCACCGAGACGATGATTCCGCAAAGTCGCGGATCGCCGCTGGCCACGTCGAACGCGCTGGGGATAGCGGTCATCATCGAACCGATCACGCGGTCCTTCTCGCGGCCCAGCACGGAATCATACGGTCCGGTCATTCCCAAATCAGTGATATAAGCCGTACCCTTGGGCAAGACCCTCTCATCAGCGGTGGGGACGTGCGTGTGCGTTCCGAAGACGACGCTCACCCGCCCGTCGAGATGCCAGCCGAGTGCGATTTTCTCGCTCGAGGCCTCCGCATGAAAGTCGACGACCACGATTTTCACCGACTTGGGAAGCAACGCCAACACACGATTCACCGCGGCAAAAGGATCATCGACCATGATCTTCATGAATAGTCGGCCAAGCACGGAGATCACCGCGACCTGATCGCCTTTTGCAGTCTGGTAGATGGCGAACTCGCGACCGGGCGCTGCGGCGGGGAAGTTGGCCGGCTTCACGATGTTGGTCTCCTTGGCCAGCACCGGATAGATCTCCTTGCGGCGGTAAATGTGGTCGCCCAGCGTGATCAGGTGGACTCCGCATTTGATGATTTTCTGATAGAGCTGGTCGGTTAATCCCGACCCGGCCGCGGCGTTCTCGGCGTTGACGATCACGCACTCGATGCCATGCCTGGGCACCAGCACGGGCAGCGCCTCCTGCAGGACCTGCCGGCCGGGCGCGCCCACAATGTCGCCAATGCAAAGAATCTTAAGTTCCATTCCACCGCGCCTTTGCCGTCATCTGTAAGCGTTGCACGTTAGCCTCAAAGCGCTTTACCTGCAAAAGCGGACTCTTCGTGCGAAAATCGAGCGATTCGGTAAGATTCCTGCCGCAATGACGACCGATGTCCCAGCCATTTTCTGTAGAGATCTCCGCAAGCGATACATCACCCGCGGGCAGCCTCCGGTGGACGCGCTGGTTGGACTCGATTTGTCCGCCGCCAGCGGAGAATGTCTCGGACTGCTTGGGCCCAACGGTGCGGGTAAGACCACGACCATCGAAATATTGGAAGGCCTGCTCGAACCCACGTCCGGCGAGGTGCGGGTCCTCGGAATGCGCTGGGGCGAAAACGATCAGGAGCTGCGCGAGCGCATCGGCATATCCTTGCAGGAAACCCGCCTGGCGGACAAGCTCAAGGTCGAGGAAACCGTGCGCATGTTTCGCAGTTTCTATCGCGATGGCGCCGAGCCGGCGGACATCCTTGCACTCGTTTCGCTGACCGAAAAAAGCAAAGCCCGCATCGACACGCTGTCGGGCGGGCAGAAGCAGCGACTGGCCGTCGCCTGCGCGCTGGTCGGCGAGCCCGAACTGCTCTTTCTCGACGAGCCGACGACGGGGCTCGATCCGCAGGCCCGGCGCGAAATCTGGGACATCATCCGCCGGCATCGCGAGCGGGGCCGGACGACGCTGCTGACCACGCATTACATGGATGAGGCCGAGCGGCTTTGTGATCGCGTGGCCGTCGTGGACAAGGGCAAGGTCATCGCGGTCGGCTCTCCGGCCGAACTGATCAGCCGCATCGGCGGCGAGCATGTGATTCAGTTCGCCGTGCGGAACAATAACGGTAGTCCGCTTCCGAAGTCTGATCTGTTCAGCGATCTGGCCAGCGTGCGGGCCGCTCACGCTGATGCCGATGGGTTTCAGCTTACCGTTGGCGCGACACATGAGAGCATCCCCGCGCTCATCGAACGGCTCGGTGCGCATCAGTTGGAGCTTACGCGACTCACGACGCGGCACGTGAGCCTTGAAGACGTTTTCGTCAGCCTGACCGGACGGCGGCTGACGGCCGAGGAGCTTGCGGACAAGACAGTATGAAACGCTACTCACCCAACTGGGAACTGTTCGCTTCGCGAATGCGAATGTTCTACCGCGAGCCGGAGGCCATGTTCTGGACCTACGGATTTCCCGTTCTCCTCACGATTGGTCTTGGCCTGGCGTTTCGTAATAAGCCGCCGGAAAGAGTGCCCGTTGCGGTCCAGGATGTTGCCGCGCTGGGTGAGACTCGAAAGGCTTTGGAGGCCGATCCGGCTTTCCAAGTGCGTACCGGTTCGGTTGAGCAATGCGAGTCGTGGATTCGAAAAGGCGAGGTGGACATTGCACTTTTGCAGGGCGAGCCGCTGGAATATCGATTCGACCCGACGCGGCCTGAGGCGACGATCGCGCGATTAAAAATTGACGAGGCCATCCAACGCGCCGCGGGCCGCGCGGATGTGGTTGCCGTGAAGGAGGCGCACGTGACCGCGCCGGGGGCGCGATACATCGATTTTCTCATTCCGGGCCTGCTGGGCATGAATCTCATGGGCGGCGGGCTGTGGGGAATCGGTTTCGTCACCGTGGACATGCGAATTCGCAAATTGCTCAAACGGATGGCGGCCACGCCGATGAAGAAGCGCGATTTTTTCTTTTCGCTGATCGCGTCGCGCATGGCGTTTACCGTGCCCGAGGTTTTGCTGCTGATGGTCACCGGCTGGCTGCTGTTCCACGTCGCCATCGAAGGCACATGGCTGAACATTGCCGTGGTGTGCGCGGTGGGGGCGCTGAGCTTCGCGGGGCTGGGGCTGTTCTGCGCCAGCCGGGCCCGCAAGATCGAGACCATCTCCGGCCTGATGAACGCGGTGATGCTGCCGATGTGGATTTTTTCGGGCATTTTCTTCTCCGCCAAACGGTTCCCCGACGTTCTGCAGCCGTTCATTCAGGCATTGCCGCTGACGCAGCTCATCAACGCTCTTCGCGCGGTGATCACCGACGGGGCCTCACTCATGTCGCAATGGCTGCCACTCTCCATCCTGGCCGCATACGGGCTTGTTTCGTTCGTGCTGGCATTGCGCTGGTTTCGATGGACGTAACCACGGATAGGCAACGGGGCAACGAGGCGAGTAGGACTTGCGCACAATTTGCCATTGGCTTTGTTGTGCACTTTTTTTGTTTCTTGAAGCACGGAACCCTGCATCGTGAACTGGTAAACGCGGATTTTGGCGATTGATTTGGGTTCGGTCTGGAATTCGGTTTTGAAGTTGATTTGGATTGTAAGTCGTTCATCGTTGCACCCTCCACGACCAAGCAGAACGGACCTTCCGCTGCATCAACCTACATAACATCCGGGGCGCGCGCAAAATGAATGCGAAATGGTGAATGCGGAACGCGGAATGAAGCAAAAGACGAAGGGGTTTCACAGGGCGCGGAGGTCGCAGAGGAGCTTTGGATTGAGATGACGGGCCGCAGATATACGCAAGTGCACGCAAAGGTGCATCAAAACCGGTGATGCGCCCTACCCTGGTTTAGTTATCAGGCTCTAAAAGCACGTGGGCGGGCAGTGATAACGGGTTGTTCTTTTTGGTACAATGGGGCGAGTTTGAAAGAGGTGAAACATGAAAAAAAGCCTGATGATTTTCTACGTGCTGGGTGCGTGGACCGGGGTGCTGGCCGGCGATCTGGATCAGGATGGAATCGAAGATTCCAAAGACGCCTGCCCGCGAACGCCCGCCAATGTTGCCGTCGATGACGCGGGCCGCCCTTGGGGCGATTTCGACCTGGACTGCGACGTGGACCTGTTGGACATGGCGCGCATTCTTAAGAGCTTCACTGGGGCCTTAGCCAACGAGCCGGTCAATGAGTGCAGCCAGAATCTGCAAGCGTGCGACACCAGCACCAGCGTTTGCGCGGACACGGAGTATGGATACACGTGCGAATGTTTCGACGGGCAGTCGGATTGCGACGAGGCGCCGGGCTGCGAGGTCGTGCACTGGCAGTCGCCGAATTTCTGCCACAACGCCACCGATCTGGGATCATTTTGTGGTGATATTTGCCAATGGTTACCGGAAAATCCCGAGCGGTTCGTGGAAGTGGCCCGGGAAAGCGGGCGCACGTCGGCGTGGTTTAAGGTGACGGCCGAGGGTTGTTTGTTTTGCTCGAAATTCACGCCGTTCCTTTTGTTGCGATTCAATCTCTATTTGCCGGAGTGCGCGGATTACGACTTGATCGTGTGGGACGCCTGCGGCTCCATGCACGCCGAATCGAGGCACGGTGGATCAGTGGACGCCTTCGCCGGCAGCGGCGATAACGGGGAATGGTGGATCGAGGTGCGGTACGTCGGCGGCGCGTCGTGCGACCCGTGGATTTTGACGGTGGAACGGGCGGAATAGTCCCATCCCGCCGCGCAAGAATTAAGCGGAATTGAAGGGAGCGCGAAAGGACGGTTCACCGCGGAGTCGCGGAGGGCGCAGAGGATTTTAAGATTAAGATAACGGGCCGCAGTTGGAGGCAGGTGAAGGTGCATCAAAACTGCGATGCACGCTACACGACTAGATGACTTGGCTTGGGAGTGGGTCAGGGCAGATCCGACTTACAGGGAAGCAACACCGCTTCCTTGCGGTCGGGGTACTGATTAGCGACGGGGGGGAGATTCATGCCCGTTAGGCCAACCGCCCCGTGTGCAATGAACGATGAGCTTCCGGGCATTTCGCATGAATCACGGTTTGTCTTCTGTGCCGGCGATTCTGGTGCGGCCCAGTATCGACTCGAGTTCCGCAAGGCGGGCTCGAATCGCTGCGTTATCCGCCTCGATTTTCTGGATTTCGCTTTGGAGTTGTCCGCCGGAATTGAACGATCCTCCCCGGACGAAATTGCCGAACAGGACGGATATCCTTGCCGTCCGCACGCCCTGACCATCCGGAGAAACGTTGGCCCAGATGACGCGCTCGGCAGCGCGGGCCACAACATGTCCGATCGGGAACCGTGCGGGATCGTCTTTCATGGCGCAGCCTCGAACGTCCGAGCTGATGAGGTAGTCGCCCGGCTCGATGCTCCCGCCGCCGCGCTCCACCACACACATCTCACCGTTGCCGACTGCAGCCACCAGTCGCGGGGTTTCGGGGCAGAGGCTTTCGGTGCTCAACATGGGGCCCAGATGTACGCACAGGCACGCCGGATCGTTGGCCCGACCCG
>JBKJYI010000074.1:0-4133 GCA_046715855.1 Phycisphaerae bacterium | reverse complement strand
GCGTTTCCCGATCCGCAGGATGTTGCCGTCGAGATCGATGGAATTCGCTACTTGAGTTTGCCTGCGCTCATTGAGCTTAAACTTGCCTCCGGCATAACCAATCCCGGAAGAATGAAAGACCTGGCCGACGTTCAGGAAATGATTCGTTTGCTCAAGCTGCCCCTCACATTTGCAAACCAACTAAATCCCTTCGTCCGAAACGAATTCGTCCGCTTGGCTAACGCCATCAATCCCGAAGACGACCTCGTATGAGTGCTATTTGCAGGGCATCGGGATCGGCAGCTTTTTCGCAGCGGCTTCGAGGGCCTGGCGTACCCACAGGCCGTCGTGGTGGGCGAGGCGGCGGGCTTCCACGCGCTCCTGCGAAACCGGCCCGCCGTTGTTCACAACCTTCTTGAACTCGCTCCAATCCGGATCGTCGTAGTGCCAGGTTTCACTGGCCTTGTCGAAGCGCAGACTCTTATCCGGCAGCGTCAATCCGAGATCAAAAATCTTGGGGACGAACTGCCGCAAAAATTGCTGCCTCTGCTCGTCGTTGGTCTTGAGCTTGACCTTCCACTTCACCAGCTGGGCCGTGTGCTTGGACTCCTTATCCGAGGGCCCATGGAACATCATGATCGGCCCCCACCAGCGGTTCAGCGCCTCCTGCAGCATCTCGCGCTGCAGCTTCGACCCGCCCGCCAGCACCACGCACATCTCATATCCGTGCTTCATGTGGAACGCTTCTTCATAGCAGATTCGCTTCAGCGCCCGCGCGTACGGCCCATACGAACCCTCGGCCATCATCATCTGATTGATGATCGCCGCCGCATCGATCAGCCACGCAATCACGGCCACATCCGCCCACGTTTCCGCAGGATAGTGAAAGACATTGGAAAACTTCGCCCGTCCTTCGATGAGGTCTTCGATAAGCGATTCGCGGCTTGGACCCAGCGTCTCCGCAGCACGATAAAGAAGCTGCGCGTGGCCTACCTCATCCTGAACTTTCGCGAGCAAGGCCAGCTTGCGTTTGAATGTCGGCGCGAAAGGGATCCATTTTCCTTCCGGCAATGCCCCGCAGATTTCGCTGTTGGCGTGAACGTGGATCAAGCGGATCAACTGTTGGCGATAATCGTCCGGCATCCAGTCCGCCGGCTCGATCTTCTCCCCGCGATTGATCCGGGCCTCAAAGGCCTCCAGCTTCCGCTCATATTCCGAGGCGGAAAGACCCCCAAGATTTTTCTCAACAGCAACTACCATCACTAACTCCATTTTCGACTGACGATTTTCGATCGGCGATTGAGGCACTAAAATCGACATTCGAAAATCGACAATTTCAACTTCCCGCTCTGCGCAACCCATTGAACAGCAAGTCGGTATTCCGTCTTGCAATCTCCTCCGGCGTCATCGCCCCATCGGGCCGGTACCACTGATAAATCCAATTCAGTGACGACAAAATATGCAACGTCGCAAACTTCTCGTCCACGTCGCTGATCGTCCCCTCGCGAATTGCGTCGTGCACCATCCGACGGAACAATTTTTCGTACTCATCTCGCCGCGTCGTGAACTGCGTGCGCCGCGGCTCGCTCAGATGCCGCCACTCGGTGGTGTAAATGCCCGCAGCCGGCGCGCTTCCGGTGACCACCGCCACGTGGGCGGCGATGGCCCGCTTGAGTTTCTCGACCGTCACCAAATTCGACTCAGCGATGGGTCGCACCGCCTGGAAAAACCGATCCGCCGCCCGCGACACGATCTCCCACAAAAGGTCCTCCTTGTTGTTGATGTGCGAGTAAAGGCTTCCCGCCTTGATCGTGAGGGCCTCAGCAATGTCGCGCACGCTGGTGGCCTCATAACCGCGAACCGAAAACAGCTTTTCCGCCGCCTCCAGCACCTCGGAGCGACGATCCTGACTCATGTCGGCCACATCAAACTCCCTACGAACAAGCGCTTGTTTTATCCTACAATCCGCTCCGTCCGAAATCAACCGGGATTAGCCAATCCTTCCTTGTGTCCGTAACCGGTTTCACATACATTGGGGCAACTAGGTTTTTTGGGTTAGAGGGGAAAGAACATGCTCGCCGGACGGATTTCGATCTTATCCTGCGCTTTCATTCTTGCCGGTTTCAGCAGCGCCTACGCTCAACAATGCCAGCCGGGATTTTTCTCGAACGACGGCAACGAACCGTGCAATGCCTGTTCGCCGGGCAGCTATTCCGACACGGCCGGCAGCATGTCGTGCAATTACTGCCCGCCGGGATATTTCGCCGCCCAGTCGGGAAGCGCACAGTGCGACCCCTGTCCGGCTGACACCTACACCCCGTTTTTCGCAAGCGCCAGTTGCTTTCCCTGCCCCCCTGGTGAAACATCGCCGCCGGGATCAACCTCGTGCTCGCCTGCTGCTCAGCAGTGTCAGATTGGTTACTACTCCGCGACGGGCAATGAGCCCTGCGATGCCTGCCCGCCGGGCACGTATTCCAACGTCGCCGGAAGCACTGAGTGTACCCCCTGCAGCCCCGGAACTTTCAATCCAAACTTCGGTGCTTTTGTTTGCTCCAACTGCCAGCCGGGATACTTCTCGGCCAATCCCGGAAGCGCACTCTGCGATCCATGTCCCGCAGACACCTATGCCGATCAGAACGGTAGCAGCGCCTGCCTTCCATGCCAGCCGGGGTACACATCGCCGCCCGCGTCCGCGTCTTGCTCGCCCGCGGCCGTGCCCAGTGTATCGGAGTGGGGACTGGCGATCCTGGCCCTGACCGGGTTGATCGCCGGCACAATGCTGTTCGACGCGCGGCGCAAGACGCCCGCTACAGCGCACGTTTCAACGCGGCGGCGATAACAGCGAGGGCGGCGACAATCGCCGCAGTTACATTACGATGTTGCCGCTTCGCCCGACGCACCGCGTCCGCGTACGGAATGCGCGTAAATGTGACCATGACATAAAGCGGGATGAAGCGCCCGGGAAGCAATTTCGCCAGAAACTTCTCGTACTTCTTCTTCCACAAAAATCGCCGAGATCCGGTCTTGTCGCGCATCTCGATAAAGTTCCCCACGGCCAGGTCCGCCAGTGCATCGGAGTGCGGCTTGCGCAGCTTCTCGTACTCCTGAAAAACCGATTCGCGATTTGGTTCCAGCCGCTCCAGGCACTCGCTGAGCACCAACACGTCTTCGAACGCCGCGTTCATCCCCTGGCCATAAAATGGAACCACGGCGTGAGCCGCGTCGCCCAACAGGCACACGCGCGAGCCCAAATGCCACGGGCTGCACCGCACCGTGACCATTGAACCTGTCGGATTTTGGAAGTATTGCGCAGCGAGGTCGGGTATAAGCGGAACCGCGTCTGGAAATTGCGACTCGAAGAAAGAATACAAATCCGCTTCGTTGCCAATCGCGGCGAAACTGTTCTCCCCTTCAAAAGGCCAGAAGAGCGTCACCGTGAACGAGCCATCCGCGTTGGGCAGCGCGATCATCATGAACGATTTTCGCGGCCAGATGTGCAGCGCATTTTTCTCAATGCGAAAAACGCCGCCCGGTCCGGCGGGAATGGTCAACTCTTTGTAGCCGTGTTCGAGATAGGCCTGGCTGTAGTTGAATCGTTCGCGCTTCTGCAGCGCCCGTCGCACCGCGGAGAAAGCGCCATCAACGGCGAAAACGGTGTCCGCCTGCACGGTTTTTTGCTCGCCGGTTTTTGTGTTGGTGAGCTCGAGGCGGCCAGTTTCGGCGTCAACATCGGTGCACTTTTCGTTGAAGAAGAGCTGCACGCTTGGATGCTTCGCGGCCGCCATTAGAAGAAGGACATTCAACCCACCGCGCGACACGGAATTGATCGCCTGCGAATCGTCCACGCCGTACGGCTGGAACGCCGTCTCGCCGCTGCGCGAGTGAATCATCCGCCCGCACATGGGCACGGCGATCTTCAACACCTCGTCGGCCAGCCCGATGCGTTCCAGCGCGCACAATCCCCGATAGGAAAGCGCCAGATTGATCGACCGCCCGCCAACGACTTCCGTGGTGCGCAAATCATCGCGCATCTCGTAAACATCAACGGAGTGCCCGGCCTTCCCAAGAAAACAAGCCAGCAGCGCCCCCCCCAACCCGCCTCCGACGATAACGAATTTGGATTGTCGATCGGCGGCCACAGAGGCGTTCATGGT
>JBKJYI010000073.1:0-6127 GCA_046715855.1 Phycisphaerae bacterium | reverse complement strand
CGCCGCCAAGATCGTCGTCCCGGCCTGGAATGGACTTTCGCAACTTCCCATCAACGAACGGAAATCGTAACGAGGAGAAGGTGATGGAAATTCAAATCGTAAATCTGGCCCAAAAGTTGTCCTCCTTTTCCGAACATTGGGTGCCCAAAGTTGTCGGCGAGCTCAACGGCCAATTCGTCAAGGTGGTGAAGTTTCAGGGCGAATATGTCTGGCATCATCACGCAGAGGAGGACGAGCTCTTCCTGGTGCTCGAGGGCGGCATCGAGATCCATTTTCGGGACCGGGTCGTCTCGCTGGCCAAGGGGGAGTTTTGCATCGTTCCCCGCGGCGTCGAGCACAAGCCTGTCGCGCAGCAAGAAGCCAGCGTCCTGCTCTTTGAACCTGCCACGACTCGTAATACGGGTAACGTGGACCATCAATACACGATCGAAGCGAAGCGCCTGCAACGAATATGATTTCAGCTTGCAGCTTGTCTGTGGATAGGTAGAGCTACCGGCCGGCGCTAACAGGAGCCGGGCGGGGGGACGGCGCTCGCGAGTTGGTGTCCCCGTTGGGGTTGTATTCCGGCACGATCGATTTGAGTTGGGATTGAATCTGCAGAAGATCGCCCGAGTCGGCCAGCGTGATAAGGCGTTCGATGCCGGCCAGCACCAATTCCCGGTTTTCCGGACGGTGTTTCCAGATGCCGATTTTGGGATGGCTGGTCGTCCCGAGATTCTCGCCCTCATTGGCAAGCTCTTCGTAGAGTTTTTCGCCAGGCCGCTTGCCGGTAAAGACAATTTCAATGTCCACGCCGGGCCGCAGCCCGCTCAGAGTGATCATGTCGCGGGCCAGGTCCATGATCCGCACCGGCTCGCCCATGTGCAGCATATAGATTTCGCCGCCCCGGCCCATCGTGCCCGCCTGCAAGACGAGCTGCGCCGCTTCCGGAATGGTCATGAAATACCGCGTCATTTGCGGGTGCGTCACCGTCACCGGCCCGCCTGCGGCGATCTGCTGGCGGAAGATCGGCACCACGCTTCCGCTGCTGCCCAGCACGTTGCCAAAACGAACAGTGACAAAGTGTGTCACTCCCGACTCGGTGAGCCCCTGCACGTACATCTCCGCCACGCGTTTGGTGCAGCCCATGATGCTCGTCGGGTTGACGGCCTTGTCGGTGGAGATCATGACCATCTTGTCCACGCCGCTTCCAATGCACGCATCGGCCACGGTCATCGTTCCCACCACGTTGTTCTTCAATGCCTCGCCGGGATTGATCTCCATGATGGGCACGTGCTTATGCGCGGCGGCATGAAACACACTCGACGGCCGCTCACTGTCCAAGATCCGCTTGATCCTTTGTCGGTCCGTGATGTCCGCCACGCAGGCGCGGATGTCCAGCTTGGGCCATAGAGCGCGAAGCTCACGATCGACTTCGAAGAGATTGTTTTCCGCCTGCTCGATAAGAATGAGTCGCTGTGGCGAAAAGGCGGCGATCTGGCGACACATTTCGGCGCCGATGCTGCCGCCGGCGCCGGTAACCAGGACGCGCTTCCCGCGCAGTTCGCGTCCGATCAGCTCGGCGTCCAACTGCACCGCATCGCGCCCCAGCAAGTCGGCAATGCTCACTTCGCGAATGCGACTGACATGCACGCGCCCGGCGATCAAATCCGTCAGTGCCGGCATGGTGCGAAAAAGCACGCCCGTGCCTTCGCAACGCTCGACCAGGTGGCGAATTTGTCGCGGTCCGGCATTGGGCAACGCAATAAGTACTTCCTGCACGCCATAGTGCTCGCAGAGTTCACGAATTTGCGAGGTTCGGCCCACGATCTCCACATCGTGAATGCGCCCATGCAATTGCGGCACGTCATCGTCCACGAATCCCACGCACTCGTATTGCGCATTGCCCGCCCGCAGAATCTCACGCAGCACGGCCTCTCCCGCATTGCCCGCCCCGCAGATCAGGACGCGGCGCACGGCGCCGCCAGACCGAGGGTGGAGCTCCTCGTAATAGAATCGCACCATAATTCGTGCTGCGCAAACGAAGGCGATGGTGGCCGCCCAATCGAGGGCGAAGACGGCGGACTGCCGAAGGTGTTGTTCGGGCCAGCGGTCGATAAGGGCCTGCCCGGTTCGGATATACCAGCTGTACTCCAGTGCGAAATACACCGAGAGAAAGAGGAACGATCCGATCAGCGATGAGCTGATGACTCCGAACACGTCGCGCAACCCCACGTAGCGCCACGATCCGTGAAATTGCCGGGTTCCGTAAAATACGAGCAGTTTAAGCGGCAAGGCCACCGCGAGGAGCGGCAAATAAAGATCGGAAACCCAGTTGCCAGATTGCGCGCCTTGTCGGGTTCCCCAGCGGAAGTTGTAGGCCAGCAAGAAGGCGCAAAAAAGCGCCAGCGAAAAAAGCAATGCGTGAGCGGTGACTACGATCGCGGTTCGAAAACGAATGAACGCAAAGGGCGGCGAGGGCATTAACGTGTTGTCCATCACTTCGCGTTGTTTCCATGAGAAAACGGGCTTTGAGTCCGGCATACGCGCCGTGCAAAATCAATCCAGGTGACAACCAAGAGCGCTACGGACTGTCTGGCCGGGGGCTGTTCAACGCCGCCTGCATCAATCCGGGCCAATCGGCGAACGAGCGGGCCTGATCGTGGGCGGCGAGCGACTTGGCGGCACGGACGGCATCGTCTCTGGCATCCATATACCATAAAACAAAAATGGCCAAAGCTTTCATGTCCGCAGCGTGCTCGCTCGACTCCGCCATCCCCTGCGCAGCCAAACGGACTTGCTGGGCTCTGGTCGCATCCCCGAAGCGGGACTTCATCGACAGATCACTGTCGAACATATTTGTGTTACGCCGTCGCATCTCGTCGAGCGTGGCGATCGCGGAGCGAAACGATCCAATGCTCACGTAACCAAACAATGCGGCGATGCGCGCCACTGCATCTTTTTCGTCGAGCATGGCCGCCGACTCAAACGTGCGAATGGCTGCCCGATAATCACCCGCCTCGAACTGCTTCCAACCCTCCGATAGAGCCCGATCATGCAGCACCTGCGACTCGCTGGTCAAAAACCGGCTCAGGGTATTCGGACTACCACCGGCCCCGGTGACTGAATCGACGTTGCTGCCTGTGGCAGGCGGTTGTGCTTGAAATGGCGTTTGCGCAATGGGAAATCGGGCGGAGCCTAGCCCACCGCGATTCAGCTTGCTGCGTTCAACGGGCGCCGTGGATCCGGTTGCGGAGATTAGGCTCCGCTTCCGTGCGATCACTCCCTCGGCGTCGCCGGCCACGTATGGACTGCGCCGCTGCCCAAATCCGCCGTAGGAGCCGAACGCCGACTTCTTTTCACGTTCCTGCAGGCCAAGAGCGTTTGGCTGCCGTTGCCATGACCCTGGCAACGAGAAGCCCGGGCGCCTGCGCCCGGCCATGGTCTTCATAAACTGATCGGCCGGCAGAGCGAAGGAAGAGCCGTATCCGCGTTGATTTATCGAGCGATTGTAAGACTGATAACCTCCCAGACCCTGCCGTTGGACCTCGTTTTGAAAAATGTCCAGGGGGCGGCGTTCCGGGTGAAGTGTCTGGGCATTTCCATACAAATCGACGGGGGCCACCATGCCGTTAACGGGGTCTACGCCGGTTTGACCAAATGTAACAGCGGCGCAAGCCAGCGCAAAGATCGCCATCAAAGATAGCCGGGCCCGTGTCGATTGGAGAGGAAAAAAGACAGGATTCTCCGGGTGTTTCCGCATCATTTCACGCCTTCTAGGTATCGGTAAATCCTAGAAGCCCACATAACTTGTATCAAGTAGGGGGTTTAGGCGTGGGTTTTAATTGCTCGCGTGCCAGACTTCCGCTCCGTGGGGCGAGTCTAGGGTCCAGGCAGAGGGCGTAAAAACCCCGGGCAATCGAGTCCTCAGTTTGCTCCCGACCCTCCGCCTCCACGCAGGCATTCCGGAGGAGTCGCAAATTGCGGACCGCCGGGGGTTACGTCGCTGGCGAGGTTCCAACGACCCACGTCGAAACGAAGGCGCGCGCTGCGGCCAGGCCACTCGGCGTTGACCAGGTGAGGCAGGAGGGCACCGCCGTCAACCGGGCCGTAGTCGCTCAAGTCGGAGGTCATGGCCACACTGCCGTCAGCGTTGCGGAAAACGACCTTGCGAACCAGGCGTGGCGCCCGACGGTCGAGCCAATACTCACGGCCGTCAAAAACGACTTGTTGATATTCGGATTGCACGCGCATTTCGGCGCCGGCCCCGCCCGCGGGGATGGGAGTCAATCCCAAAGCTTCCACGATCTGATGAGGTTGGAGCGGAAGATCGGCCCCGCGCCCGCTGCCATCCGTTCGGCCGCAAACATAAGCATTGTCTTCCTTGGTGTATGCCCAGTAGTACTGGTCGTTGGATCCGAAGAGAGCCTGCCGGTCGCCTAGTTTCTTGAGGTCAAAGCGCACGTAATAAGGTGAAAGGAAAAACAGCGTGCCATCGACGTTATAGTTCACGCGTCTCTTGGATTCGGCGCTGAGGAAAAAACCATCGACCGAACCCGTGGCGCGCAGCGTGCCGCTCAATCGCGCGATGTTGTTGTTGACCAGCTGCACGGCGTCTTCTTTGGAAAGCGGCTCAAGAACGGGACCGGAACCCCGGCGAGAGCTCGACCCTCCGCTGCGGCAACCGGCTGCCAGCAAGCCAACCACCGACGCGACCAGAACGACCGATGTAAATCTAGCCTTTTGCATTCTCGCAAACTCCTTGGTCAGGAACTGTGATCGAGCTTTCGTCCACGCCGGATTCGCTCCACTGACCGGCATCACCATGTAAAATCGCGCCGAGTTGCCCGCTTACGCCCTCGATTTGCTCCTCGGTAAGCTGCGGGTTGATCACGCGATGTTCGGAGTGATCGCTTGCCTGCGTCATCTGCCACACCTCGTCCGAATCCTGCTTTGCGCAGCCGACATATCGCAGGATTTTTTTCCGCATTAATATGAGCGCCAAGACGAAACGGAACTGGACGCGCAATGGATTGGTCTCGTCCGCCAATCGCAAAAAGAAATTCACCAGGACGTCGTTGTCGACCAGCAAGCGGCGTCGCTTCTCCCGAATCGGCACCTGCGTTTTGAAGGTACAAAAGGCTCCCTCTGGTACACCTTGCCACGCTTCCAGGCAGTAATCGACCCGCCTGAATCCGCCTTCGACCGCATCATCCTCGAACAAAACGCTATAAAACGCCTCGCCTTCGGTCAATTGGCGATTCGTCACCGCGCAACGGCCCTTGGATGAGTCCACTTGCCATTCCTGCTTCATTCCCACACCCGCCATTGTAGAACCCAGTGCAGTGAAACTGGTCAAACTTCTTCAATTTCTTTGGTTTTTGCAGTGATGACTGCGTCCACCTCGGCTTCATATTTGGTGGTCAGCTTTTGCACGCGTTCCTTGGATTCCTTGGACTCGTCCTCCGTGACAGTCTTGGCCTTCTCCAAAGTCTCTACGGCTTTGTTGGTGTCGCGACGGGCATTGCGAATGGCGACTTTCTGGGCTTCGGCCATCTTTTTAACTTGTTGGAGTAGTTGTTGGCGGCGCTCGCCAGAGAGCGGCGGAATGGGCAAACGGATGGCCTTGCCGTCGCTCTGGGGGGTCACTCCCAGGTTCGAGGTGTGCAATCCTTTTTCGATGTCCTTGAGCGTTCCCGGATCGAACGGCTTTACCAGCAAGGTGCTCGGTTCGGGCACGCTGATAGTGGCCAATTCGCGAAGCTCCATCGAGCTGCCGTAGGAGGGCACTTCGACTTTAATATGCTCGACCAGGCCTGGGTGCGCCCGGCCAGTGCGAATGCCTTTAAGCTCGGCCTTGAGATACTCGATGGCTTTGGCCATCTTGGAGCCGGCGTCTTTTTCGAGTGGTGCAATAGCCATACGATTCCCAATGTTAAAGTTCAAAATTCAAAGTTCAAAGAGCAATCGTTCGCGCGCCTTTTTTGAATTTTGCACTTTGAACTTCACTGTTTGTTCCTGCGTCGATTCGCGTCGCGCGGCCTTTGCCGAGCACGACGTCGCGCATGTTACCCGACTCTTTGAGGCTCAGCACGATAATCGGAATACCGCTCCGCTGGCAAAGATCGACGGCGCTGAGGTCCATGAT
>JBKJYI010000072.1:0-4852 GCA_046715855.1 Phycisphaerae bacterium | reverse complement strand
CCTTAATTCGTCGAGTCCATGACGATCTTCCACGTGCATCCTGCGTCTCCTTTCGAAAGGCCTCGACGCATTGTGCACGAATTAAAGCCTGGCGCTAGGGCGCGCAATTATTTAGTGGGATTGGTATAATATGGTAATTTATAGCAAATCTCCCAACTACCATATTATCCGATTGCCACATTACCATATTACAAATCCTGATTCTCTACGTCGCTCCGGTGGCTAACTTCTTGTGGGCAAAGACCCTTACAGACGCGACCTCCTATGTAGTCAACCGGCATCGAACTGCGGTTCGCGCGTCGGGCACCTAGCGAAATCCGTGCGAGAAAAACGTAAGTCCAAACAAATACCGTACTTAGCAACCGGAGTCAAGCAGAGAATCATGTTACAAATTTACCATATCAGGGGTATTTATGATTTGGGTACTCGCAACGCGCGGCGCGGCGACGAAGCTTCGAGCATCGCCGTTTACGGAAACGGGAATCGAGGGCATGCACAGCGTTGTATACCGGCCCGGTGTTGAGCCGGTGCCCTTCTCTGGGGATGAGGCCGCCGAGCCGCTCGGTGTTTATGGGCGCGGAGTGCAGCGTTTGTCGGGCGTTCTGTTTTCGTATCACGGCTCGGTGGCGGAAATGTTGCTGGGGATCACCTCGGGCATTGATTTGATCGTGTGCTACCGGGCGAATGGCCAGAAGCGCAGGCGAACTTTCTCCGACGTGATTTTTGTGGGCGACGCGACGGTCACGGTGCCCGCGCTGAACTCGGGACTTTCGACATTGATTGGGGTTCCGTTCCGCGTGCAGATTCCGCTTGGCGAAACACTTGCGGCACACGTTGTGGATGCTGCGGACTAACGAACGGAAGATCGAAAATCGAATATCAAAGATCGAAGAGAAAGGTTTGATTCGTCGAGTGGCATGGTCAAGCGAAGTACCGCCATGCTCTCACGAACTCATGCCGGCGCCCGGTGAGGCTGGGCTTGGGCATGGCACCCTTTCGGTGTCGAAGTGAAATTCGGAGAGACAATCAACCAGGGTGATTTATGCCTAGAGAGACAAGCATCATCGGCGCGGCAGAGGCGGTGCTGGCCGAGCAGAACACGGAAATGAACGCCACGCGGGCGCGGCAGTTGCTGGCCGTCGGGGCCAAGGCGGCCACCGGAACCGGGCATATCGACGCAGTGTTTTCGCTGGACGTGCGCTTCAGACTGGTGTTCGTGCGGTGCCATTTCAATGGCACTGCGGGACTGCTTCCACTCATCTTGTCTTTGGATTCGGGCAAGGGCAGTGCCTACGACGCGACGCTGTTCACGATGAGCAAGGCCGGCGTGGGCCGCGACGTGCACGTGCGGATCGGCGCGGAAGAGAGTCTCGACCCTTCGTCGTGGACATTCCAACCGGGCGACGCCGTGCGGGTGCAATGGACGAATCCCAGCCCGGGAAATGTCACCTGGGGGCTGGAAGTGGGACTGGCCATGGCATCCTGAAGGCAAGTTCAAAGTTCAGAATTCAAAGTTCAAAAAAGGAATCGGTCATGCCGCTGACAGATGTTTCGGACAACATGGTCCCGCAGAATACGGCGGTGGCGAGAATACTCTATGTGGAAAGTCCCTCCGCCGGCGATTCGTTTCGATTGCCTATGTGCCCGATGCCGCCACCCTGGTGGCGGTGCGGGCGGTGACAGATGCTGGCACTGTGGATTTCAATGTGGAGAAGCGAAGCAAGCTGACACCCGACGTGGCGGGCACCGACGTATGGGGCGCCGACAAGCAGGCCAGTGCAGGCGGGCTGGAGCAAACGGCGTTCGACAACGCGGCGGTCGGGGCGGATTCCTGGCTGCACTTTGCGGCCAGTGCTGTGGCGGGTGGAGTGACGCAGTTGTGGGTGAGCGTGGAATACACGGTGGATTGATAAAGGCTCTCGCGGAGCCGCTGAGGCGCAGAGAATAACAGGAAAGGCAATTTGAATGCTTGTGTTTCGAAATCTAAGAGTCGCAGGACCGACGTTGCGACACAACTCCGCGCCTCTGCGCCTCCGCGCGAGAAAATAAGGAGAACTTTGTATGCCCAATGAAATCAAAGACAAATTAGGGACGAGCACGGCGCTGACCATGACACTGGCATCGCTTGCAGATGGGGCCGGGCGCCAGTCAACGCTAGTGGATAACGCGACCGCAAGATATCGGGACGTTATCGTCTATGTGAAATGCAAGATGGGATCGTCCGCGCCCAATGCCCACAGCATCGTCGAGGTCTACCTGCTGCGCGGGGATAAAGACGCCGGCAGCGAGCATCTCAGCGACGGCGCGGGGGCCAGCGACGCGGCGCTGACGCCGCTGAACTCGCAAATGATCGGCGCCCTGCGGAACAAGGCATCACCCGCGGGAGGCGATGTGCTCTATGGCGAATTCCTGGTGCACGGGCCCGGACCCAAGTGGGGCATCGTTCTGTTCAATCGCAGCGGTCAGGCTTTCGATTCCACCGGCTCGAATCACTGGGCTCGTTACGTGGGGATCAATCCCGAGGTGCAGTGACAGGCAACAAGGTAACAAGGCAACCAGGCAGCAAGGCAAGAAGGCAACAAGGAATGAATCGTCTAATTCCAGGTTCGGCACAGGGTTTTGCTCGGGGTGCGGCGGAATCCGCTCATCCGGCGCTTTGGCGCGGATACCTGGGAGGCATTGTGCCGTGGATGGTGGGCCGTAACTGCGCCAACCCGGGCCCTTCTCGCTACGCGGCGGCTACTCAGGGGACAGCGTGGAATGTAGTCGGCGCGCCGCTGGGCCGGGCGATGCAATTTACCGGCAACGCGTTCTTGCAATGGGATGGAAACGCGACGCTCGGCAACGCATTCAAAGTAGCAAATGGCGGCGGGCCTATCACCATTCAGGCGCACTTCAGGTACACACACAAAGCCTCGGCGACCAGGATGTATCTTTTCCGCTCGGATAATCAGACGGTGGGGCAGTCCGCCCATGGGTACGGGCTTTACGTCGAAGCCAACCAGGACCGGCTGGTTTTTACTACCGACAGAGGAAACGCCGGCGACGCGGTTCCGGCCGCCGAATGGAAGTCGGCTTCGTCAACGCTCTCCGGCGGAAAGTGGCACCATGTGGTCGCTACGTTTTATGACTGGGACGTTCTCGATGTGGATATCCAGCAATACGTGGTGATGTGGATCGACGGAGTGCAGTATTTCCCCAGCGTGCCGGCAGTCGAGAGGGCCTTCGTCCATCGCAATGCCGACCACAGCCGGTGCGGGGCCACAAACGCGAACGTATCTCCGGATTTCGAAATCGACCTGTTATCGGTGTGGAACGCGCGCCTGGCCTGGCGGGAAATTGATCCTCTCAACGCGGACCCTCTGGCGATGTTTCGGCGATGCGATAGGGCGGCATTCACCAAGGCCCCCCGGCGAGTGAGCCTCGGCGGAGCGACGCTGCGACGGATGAACGCGGTGTTGACCGGATGAAGTACGCCATGCGCGTCGGTAGGCTCGCGACCCTAGCTGCGCCGCAGATCGCCGCCGAATATCTTGAGAACCAGGAAGATAGCGAGCAGGGCCTCAACCCCTGCAAAAAGGAAACGCGACCAACCGAAATAACTGAACATTTGCAGCCCGACCAGCCAGATGGCCACGATCACGATCGCGTGCTTAATCTCCAATTCTTGAAGCCACACCCCCACAACAAGCAGGACAAAAAACGCCGTCATCGGAATAATGAACATTTCGGTTGGTTACCGCTTGAATTTTCCACGGAATCACAAAATTATTGAGTGCGTTTACGTTTCGGCGGGCGCGGGATGAGGCGTTCGCGCTGTGGGTCGATCCAAAAGCCTGTCGATTCCAAGACAGTCACACCGAGTAGCGGCTCTTCCTTTTCGCCGGCGAAGACCAATGTGCCACCGGCTTGTTGCCCTTGGACTTCGATAACTCCGAACCCGATATCAAGCTCCTGCCATGTGCCGTCGGCTAGTTCGTATGATCGCGTCGCTTCCGGCTTGATGCCCAGTTTGCGCAGCACGCTTGCGGGAACGAATGTGTCCGTCGCACCGGTGTCAACCAGAAGCCGGCCAGTCCACTGCTTGCGCGACGCGGGCAGCGGCCTGATGATAGCCTGAACGTGAACCAGGCCGGATCCAGTCTTCAATCCCATAACCACTCACCGAAAACTCTCAATCCGAATGGATACAATGATGAAAAGAATCGCATGCCTAATCTCCAATTGTTCCAACCGGACTCCCATGACAATTAGGACGAAGAAAGCGGTCACCGCCGTGTATGCAACGTCGGAGTAGCTCATTTCTTAAACTTCCCGCGGAATTGATCGGCCGGATACTTCAGCGCGTTTTTGGCCATCTTGTCGGCCAGGGCGCTGGACAGGTCGATCTTCATTCGCGACGCGAACGAAAGAAGATAGGCGAGAATGTCAGCGACCTCTTCTCGGATTTCGGCGACGGCTTCCGAATTGCCGGCGATTCCTTCCAACTCTTCACTTCGCAGCCATTGAAAGTGCTCCATCAGTTCCGCTGCCTCGATGGCGATGGAGGCCGAGAGGTTCTTGGGATCGTGAAACTGCTGCCAATCCCGCTCGGCCACAAAACGGGCCACCAACGCAGTCAATTCCGCCACGGTGGTTTGGTCGTCTTTCACTTTGCACCCTTATCGCGGAGTCTGAAAACGCTTATTCTAGCCGTCCGACGGTGGATGACGAGCGCCGAAGCACCTTGGAGCAAGCATTGGAATTGATACGGTTTGAATGTATCGGGGGGTATGGCCAAGCGAATCGCCGCCATGCTCTCGAGATTCATGCCGGCGCCCGATGAGGCCGGGCTTGGGCATGGCACCCACTC
>JBKJYI010000071.1:0-2683 GCA_046715855.1 Phycisphaerae bacterium | reverse complement strand
ATCCATTGCAGCGGACTCAGACGTTGACAGGGTTTATGGTGCAGATTTCGCAGGGGGACACGCCGTCCGGTTCCGTGGCGTATCAGACGATTTTCGCGGTCGGAGGGACGTTGTTTGCGATTACGCTGGCGATCAATTTTGTCGCCTACAAGATTTTTCAGCGATTCTGGGAAGTGTACGAATGAGCGGGCCTGCCCCTTTTTTTCAGGCGAATTTGCGAAGGCGTCGCCGGCTGGGAACGATGTTTGGCTTGCTGTGTCTGATGGCAAGTTTGACAGGAGTGCTTTTCCTGGGCGTTCTGCTGGCGTTTGTTTTTCGTGAAGGGTGGAGCATGATCAGCTGGGAACTGCTTACCCGCTTTCCAAAACAGTTAGATCCTGAAAAGGGGGGCGTGAAAAGCGCTTTATGGGGCAGCGTCTGGCTTTCGCTCATTACCATCGGCGTGGCGGTACCGGTCGGCGTGGCAGCAGCACTCTACCTTGAGGAGTATGCACCGCCAGGAAGACTGACGCGCTTTATTCGCGTCAACATCAGCAATCTCGCGGGCGTGCCTTCGATCGTGTACGGAATCCTCGGACTGGCCGTGTTTGTGCGCTGGATGGGGTTTGGCCGGAGCTTACTGGCTGGCGGGCTCACGCTGGCCCTTCTGGTTTTGCCCGTGGTGATCATCGCCACACGCGAGGCGCTGGTTGCCGTGCCGCAATCTATCCGCCTGGCCGCGTATGCACTCGGTGCGTCGCGGTGGCAAACGGTGAGCGCGCATGTTATTCCCGCAGCCATGCCGGGAATTTTGACGGGGACCATCCTGGCCCTTTCGCGGGCGATCGGCGAAGCATCTCCGCTGCTGATTCTGGGTGCCCTTACGTATATCGCTTTCGTGCCGCAAGGACCGCTCGATGCGTTTACGGCGTTGCCGCTTCAAATTTATGCATGGATCGACGCGCCGCAGGAAGAGTTCCACAGGCTCGCGGCGGCGGCTATCATTGTATTATTGGCGGTGCTCCTTCCAATGAATGCGGTGGCCGTCGGAGTTCGTGCATGGCGACAAAGGAAAAAAGCGCAGTGAACTTTGGGAATCCACTTCCTGCGCGCCCGAAGTCCGTAGCGCCAATGGCGAATTTCATGTCCGCTTTGAGCGTTGCGGCCACTCGCTCGCAGTCCATCGATGAGCTTGAGGCGACCGAGCCGATTTTGCGTGCCGAAGCGTTGACCATTCGCTACGGCGAGTTTGCCGCGGTCAAGAAGGTCACGATGGACATATTGCCGCGGCGGGTGACGGCGATCATCGGGCCGTCGGGGTGCGGCAAGAGCACGTTCCTGCGGTCGATGAACCGCATGAATGATTTCGTCGTGGGGGCAAGCGTCGAAGGCCAACTGCTCTATCGCGGCGAAAACATTTATGGTGCGGGGCGCGATCCGGTGGAACTGCGGCAGCGCATCGGCATGGTCTTTCAAAAACCAAATCCCTTTCCGAAGTCGATTTACAAAAACGTCGCGTGGGGGCCGGCGATCAACGGCTATCGCGGCAACATTGAAGAACTCGTGGAGGAGACACTTCGACAGGCTGCCTTGTGGGACGAGGTCAAGGACAAGTTGCATGAAGGAGCCCATGCGCTTTCCGGCGGCCAACAGCAACGCCTTTGCATCGCCCGGGCGATTGCCATGCGGCCCGATGTGCTGCTGATGGACGAGCCTTGCTCGGCTCTCGACCCAATCGCCACGGCCCGAATTGAAGATCTTATCGACCAACTCAAGTCCAAGTACACCGTGGTGCTTGTGACGCACAACATGCAGCAGGCGGCGCGGGTTTCGGACCGCACCGCGTTCATGTACATGGGCGAGCTCATCGAAATAGACGAGACGTCCCTTATCTTCACCATGCCCGGCAACCAGAAAACCCAGGACTACATCACCGGACGATTCGGATAATGACAGCCCATTTCGTTGACTTGTTGGACGACCTACGACGGCGGTCGCTGCGCATGGCCAGCCTGGTGGAGGATATGCTTCAGGAAGCGTGCGAGGCATTGCTCGACGCGAATCCGAATCTGGCCCAGCGGGTGGTGGACCGCGATCGCGACGTGGACATGGAGGAAGTGGCCGTCGAGGCCGAAGTGATCCGGTTGTTGGCGCTGTATCAGCCGGTAGGGTTCGACTTGCGGTTGCTTTGCACGGTGCTGAAAGTCAACAACGATCTAGAGCGGATTGCGGACTGCGCGGTGAATGTGGCCGAGCGTAGCCGTCACCTCGATGCTCGGACGTTAAGCGGCGAGTACAAAGACCTCGAGCAGATTTGCCCCATCGTCAAGAATATGCTGCGCAACGCAGTGAAAGCGTTCGGGTCGGCGTCGGTGGACGACGCGCAAAAAGTTTTTCTCGAAGAAGACGCGGTCGACGCACTTTACGGCCAGATCATCCGGCGTGTGGTGGCCGATGCGTCAACCTCCCCCGAGCGCGTGGCTTCCTTCCTCGATGCCCTTTCGGTGGCCAAGAATCTCGAGCGACTTGCGGATCATGCGACCAATGTGGCGGAAGACGTGGTGTTCCTCTGCACCGGCAAGATCGTTCGACACCGGCTGGGCTAGTGTAGTGTCTCGAATTTAGCTGCGCATGCGGTCGTACGCCGTTTGTGCGATTTTTCGGCATCCGAGCGTCCGCGCGAACTGAAGTTCGCGGCTCGCAA
>JBKJYI010000070.1:0-5013 GCA_046715855.1 Phycisphaerae bacterium | reverse complement strand
GGACTGTCCCTAGTGGATCGGCAGTCACGGTATGCTCGCTCCATGGGGGATTCGTGCGGTGTCCATTGCTTCCAAGCCCAGATCCCAACGGCACGACGGTAATGATGAGGATGGCGCGAACGGTGGGCTCTGATGCGGGCAACCTACTAAGAAATGCTGCAACGCATGGTCACTAGGAACGCTCCAAAGGCAAACCCCGCAAGGACAAGGCTAAGCCACTTTAGCTTTCGGTATCGCGTCACGTTCGCGTTCCACATTCAGGACTCTATCACCAGTCAGATAGTAGCCCCATTTAACTCAATAACCGTTAGTTTGACTTTTACCGTACGGTCTTGGTAGCGTATTACCTCGTCGTCACGTTTTGAAAAGGG
The DNA here is from genome assembly GCA_046715855.1 of Phycisphaerae bacterium. Lineage (GTDB taxonomy): Bacteria > Planctomycetota > Phycisphaerae > UBA1845 > UBA1845 > CAZAMB01. The sequence continues at coordinate 4,642 of JBKJYI010000070.1, read as the reverse complement.
CTAACCGTGTTTGCGTCATTCCTTTTGGTTTTCTTGTCCGTGGGTGGTGAATATTGCGATTACATTTGGCAACGATGTTATCAGGGTCCACAGCTTTTCGGAAACTTCATGCCGGAGATGCTCGGACCCGATGAGCCTTATATCGATGGCTACTTAAACCAACAAATCATCACGGAGTTCTTCTTTCTCGATGATACTGCTTGCTTCACTTACGATTGCGAATACGAGGAGCCACTCTCTTTCGCTTGTGGTCATGCGTCGGGTCCACCGGACCTTCCTTATCAATGCTACTCGGCGTACGAATCGCATCACTATCCGGTAAGGTTTTTCGATATTGACGGTGATGATGATATTGATTTGCTCGACTTCGCACGCTTGCAATCTTTGAGTCAGGACTTAGACGCTTGGCCGTGATTTGCCTTCGTAGCATCACGCTACTGGAGGGAACTGGCAGGAAACGCGAAGCCGCAAGCCACTCGAACGCCTACCTGCGCCTCGATCCGGCAGGATCATGGGCGGGAATGGCCCGTCAACATCTAGCAAATCGCGGATTAGGGCTGCCGGTAATTACCGGTTCGCTCCCACACATACCGCGAAATCACGCTAAAATTTGCGACGGTATGCGCGGCCTTGCAAAACGGCCTTGCGCTGTCATACTGCCCTAAATAAAGGCATTTTTCAGGCTTTTCGACGACTAATTTTCGTTGGATGGCATGCAGAAGGTCGCGAGTTCGAGTCTCGCTGGCTCCCGTTGTAAAAATACTTGGGCGCGCCTGCCATCGATTGGGCGCAACCACACTGGAATCTTCCCACCAGCTGGACATCTTCTTACCCCGTTTTCCAATTGCGACGTAAGCCTGACTTCTCTTATACTGAGATTGTCACACCGTGGCGAAGCCTGGGTGGCTTGATAAGTGGAAGGGAACTCAAAGGGGAAATGAGTCAGCCAAAAGGACTTGGCCGACAACAGATTAATGGCGGGTCAAGTGTGACCAATCCCGCCTATGTCGCCTCTTTTGATTCCCCAATCAACCTTGCGTCGTCGGATTCCAGAGGAAAGGAGCACCATGCATAGCTTTCGAGTTCTCGTAACGGGGTTCGGTTTCTTGTGCCTGTTCGTATTGGGATCCAACGCGAATCCGCGCTCAGCGGAACGGCCCTATGTTGACGCGGCCCCGCGGACAAGCACCGCTCGCCAACTCTCGCCCACTGCCCGCGAAGCGCAGGCGGATTCGGGATACGTGACTTCTTCCCTGTCATCGATGCTGCTTGTCCCCGACCCGAATGAACCATTGAAAAATCGTTTTATCTCGTTCCGAAACCCGGCCACCGGTCCGACCGCGATACGGGTCATGATCCAATCCATGCATCATGTCGACCCGCCCTACACAGGGGGCGAGGCCATTCCCTTCACTCAGTTCGAGGGTCAATCGTTGTATGTCGGCGCGCCCACCCGATATGTGGAATCGCGGTCAGGAGGGATCCCGTTCCATGCGGCCACGCTCCAGTGCGAGCCGTACTATCACGAGTGGAGCACCATCGGCCTTCTCCATGTGACCGGCGAGGCAATCGTGCCAAGTTCAACCTATGAAGTCAGGATTGTGGCGGGAAGTTGTCGCGGTAGCGAAGACGATTGCGTCGATGTTTCTCTCCCCCTGGTTGTCCAAACGTCGCGATGGGGCGACGTTTTGCACTCCCAGAAATCCGACGCGGACGGCCAGACGGATTTTAACGACATCAGTGCCCTGGTCAGTAAATTCAGGGCCCTCCCGGATTCTCTGGATAAAACGATCGTCCTCCTTTCCGGAGAAAACAGTCGCGGATCGATCGATCCGGCGCCCGAGCTAGACTTCACGCACATTTCGATAGTCGTCGATGCCTTCCGCGGGTTGCCTTATCCATACAAGCCGGGAAAGTGCAGTAACCACTCCGTCCGCGCTTGCATCACCGACGAAGACTGCACCAGTGAAAATGGCGAACCGGCGGGGAGCTGTCTACTGTGCGGCCTGGTAAGCGGAGGCGCCTGCTGTCACGCCGATGGCACGTGCGATATCGTGCCGGAATTTGCCTGTGAGGGGCCAGGAGACAGCTTCAAGGGTGACGGAGAGCCTTGTTCCCGATGTTGCGGGCCCGATCGTAGCTGCAAACCGCTAACCAATACGGAATGGCTGGAAGTGCAATTGCTTTGGCCGAACATGGACCGGCGCGATGTTTGTGTTGAAGGGCCCCACAGTCCGGCATTCAACTGCGTGGCCTGGACCATCGACAGCATCTCGGAATGGGTCTGGGACGAAGTGGATCATGACGGTGACGGACTCTGGCAGCTTGAGGACTTCGAGGACTTCTTCGCCGAATACCAAAAATCAGCGATTATTTACGGCGCCAATAACAGCGCCGTCTTGCACACCGCCAAGCCGCTGTCCAATCATTGTGCGTCGAGCAAAGCCGGCGAATGGATCCGAATTCGCCATGACCGTAACCAAATCGAGGGCGGATACTACGGCGACCTTCTCGCTACTTTCATCTATTAATTGGCCGTCGTCAGGGTGCTAAGGCCATCCGCCGCCCGCGTGATATTGCGCCCCGCTTGGTGTTGGCTATGCGCTCGATGGTCGCCGCGTGGTCAGCTTGCCACGGAGTCGACAGGTTCGACTTCTTCGTAGCGTTCGCGGACCTGGTCGAACTTGGCGGCGCAGCGGAGAAAGGCTTCGACGATGGCGGGGTCGAAGTGTTTATTGGATTCGAAGCGGACGATGTCCACGGCCTGGGCGTGGGTCTTGGCGGCTTTGTAGCGGCGGCGGCTGGTGATGGCGTCGTAGGCGTCCACCAGCGAGATGATCCGGGCCGAGAGCGGGATGTCCTGCCCCTTGATGCGGCGCGGGTAGCCTTTTCCGTCGAATCGTTCGTGGTGGCACCAGGCGATTTCGATGCACATCTGCAGGAGCGGCACGGGGTAGGCCGGGTCGAGGGCCTGCGAGAGGACGCGGCGGCCGATCTCGGTGTGGGTCTTCATGATCTGAAATTCTTCGTCGGTGAGCTTGCCGGGCTTGGTGAGGATGTCGTCGGGGATTGCGACTTTGCCGATGTCGTGGAGCGGAGCGGCCTGAACCAGCGATTCAATAAACTCATCGGTGACCAGATGTGCGTACGGCCCGGCATGCTGCAGCTCGATAGCCAGCACGCGGGCAAATTTGCTTACGCGTTCGAGGTGCAGCGTGGTCTCCTCATCGCGGTATTCGGCGAGGCGGCCCAGAGTGCTGAGCAGAACCTTGACGGACTGCTGGAGGCGGACGCGGCGGGTCACGTTGTCGAGGGCAATGGCGGCCGCGTCCGCGATGGATCGGATGCATTCGATTTCTTCAGGGGCAAAGGTCGAATCGTCCTTCTTGTCGGTGACATTGAGGACCCCAATGATCCCTTCGCGCGTTTTAAGGGAGGTGGTGATGAGCGGCGTGCTGACGAACGCATCGCGCGCATAGGGGGTCGAGGAAACGTTGGTAGAGCCAATGCCGGTCCCTTGTGATCCCCAAGGGGATGAAGGCACGGCATCTCCCCTTGGCTGCGCTGCGGGTTTCGATTTCCCATCGTGCCTTGTTGCCTCATTGCCTTGTTGCCTCGTTGCCTTATCCGCGCCGTACGATTGCGCGGCGAAAGTCTTGCCCGTGCGAAAAACCTCGCCGGTGATCCCCTGCGCCTCCTTGACGCTCATGGGGGGAATTTGATGCGGGTCCAGGCCCACCGCCCGTTCGCAGACCAGCATGTTGGCCGCGTCGTTAAGGATGAACAGGGACACTCGACGAACTCCGATGGATTGACTCACGCAGCGCATCAGCAAATCCAGGATTTCCCCACGGTCGCCCGCATGGTTGAGGTCGCGCATGAATTCATAAAGCACCTGCAGCCGGCGCGTCTTTGAGTCCACTTCCTCGCCAAGTTGAGTGTTGATGCGGTCGAGGTCGCGGTGGGCGGTGGTGAGCTTGAAGACCGTGCGCACGCGGGCGAGGAGCTCGGCGATTTCGAAGGGCTTGGGAAGGTATTCCTGGGCACCGGCTTCGAGGCCTTTGATCACGTCGTTGGTGGCCGAGCGGGCGGTCAGCATGATGACCGGGATGTCGGCCGTCTTGGGGTTTTCTTTGAGGCGGCGGGTGGCGGTTAGACCATCGATGACGGGTAGCCCGATGTCCATGATGATGACGTCTACGGGGTGCTGGGTTGCACGTTCAATTCCGTCGGCGCCGTTGTGGGCCTCGATGACTTCGAAGCCCGCGGCGCGGAGGTGGACGGCAAGCACGAAGCGCAGTTCGGCGTCGTCTTCGACGATCAGGATGGTGCCTAGCGTGTGGGGTTTCATGTGGGGCACGTTTGGGTCCGAATCAGGAACTTTCCACTGCTTTCTGACCGCTTCCTAAGAGGCCGCATCACGTTCCCGGCTTGTTGGCCTCTCAACACTTCCGCAGTGACGAGACGGTTCTTGGGGTCGGGCCGTTGCCGGGCGGCTCGGCAGGAGCCTCGCCCTCCCAGAGAGGGCATAAAACAGTGACTTCCCCAGGGCGGTACCAAGGAATGCATCGGCAGGGTTGGGCGAGGGGGTAACTTGACTTGGGGACGGTCTGCCCGTACCCTGCCCGGCTCGGTTGTGGGC
>JBKJYI010000069.1:0-4526 GCA_046715855.1 Phycisphaerae bacterium | reverse complement strand
GCGAGGCCGCCTTCGTCGGGGAGCCGCAAAGAAAGCGCCAAGCTTGGATTGGAGAATAACCCTGACTGAACAACGGCAGCCCTACCAATGCCGATACGCAGAAACCCGGCCTGCAGTCTCGGATTGTTTAGCAGAGCAAGTTGCACGGCTTCTTGAGCCGTCAGCCCGTCGGCGAGCATTTCCGAGACTCGTTGGCGCGCAGAGGCGTCACCTTCCGGGTCAATGCTGATACCTTGACCAGTCGCAATTTCGATCTGGCGGGAGACTTGTTCGTAATCCTGATTGGGGCTGACCGTTGCGCACCCGCACACTCCAGCGAGGGCAAGTGAAAACGTGGCGAAATATCGCTTATTCATTCGAACCGTTCCTTTTTTTGGTTCATCGTGGTCACACCGCTTGCAAGATCGGATTGCGAAACGGCGCATGCGGCGCACGAAGCGCGCAGAAACCGAGCGCGCAAAGACGAAAGCGTCAACAAATCGGAAAGGTTCAGATCAAAAGAATGGTGGTGGTCAGGGCATCCAGCGAACTAGCCCTAAAGACAAATCCTGGTGGTGAAGACAAAAAATGCGGCGTGAAAACATGCGGGTCTAGGAGAATGATTGGTATGGTGATGGGAACAGCTACCGAGAACGGGGCTGCCGCAGCGTCGTAACCGTCACTGGGGCGAGTTACAGCGATCTCACAGGGGTCCTGTGCACAATCGGACTCGTGGTGACAACCGCCCTCATTTTCGTCGTGAGTGTGCTGAACCGGCTGGTGCGATTCCTCGGGCTCGCAAGGGTGCGTAAGCACCCCGGCCGTGCAAAGAGTTGGCAACCCCACCAGGGCCCATGCTGCAATAGTTAATGTCCAGAGGCGTCGAAACATCAGTTTCAAATCTATCGTCCCAAACGACACGAGGCAATAGGTTGGCGAATTCGCTGTTCCGAGGTCCTCTAGCCGGATACACCCAACAAGTCCTGATTGCAGTGCTTAATCCCATCGGAATTTGTGGCCGGACGCCACCACCCCTAACGCAGCCAACGTCAAGGAGATCGGTTCGGGAACGGCGCTAACCAGCGTTTCGAAATGGAAGTGATAGGGCTCGTCGCCGTGATGATCCTCGCCGTGTCCTTCGTGGGGGTGAGCGAAGAGCGAATATGGAATCTCCGCGAGGAATCCGATGGAATCGGTGCGCGGGCGCGGGCGTGCGTCCAATGGACAGAGTGCAGCCTAACCAGCACTCGAGCTGTCGCCCGGCGGCGGCCGCGTGCTAGCGAGCGTTAGCACCGGAGGGAGCGCCAGAAAGATTGACCGAGGTGTTTAAGTAACCTACCCGAATCAAGTAAGGCACCACACAGACGGTTTGATCGGTTCCGCATCAGACACACATGCGGGTACCCATCTGGTTAAGTCCATTTCATAAGCGGTCCCGGGAGAACTTGTCTGCGAAAACTGTATTCATACATTGTCTGAGAGGACTTTTGAGGCTCGGCAAGACTTTGGCTTGGGGTGAGTGGCCTCTTCTATCGCAAACCAAAACGAAAGGAGAAACGAAATGATCAGTCGGAAATTTCAGTCTCGTATGGGCATGGCTTGCGCCGTCGCGATGGGGTTCGCCACCTTCAGCGCCCAGGCTTCCGAAACAAGCACATATCGTTGGGTGCTCGAAGAATATGCCCAGCCTCACGGCATCGGCGGCGCCACCTTTTTTTTATTGGTCGGACCGCTCGGCGGCACGATAGTCAACACCCGCATCACCGCCGAGTTTGTGACTGCTGACGCCTGGGACGTGTCCAACCTCCACATCAACATGTTCGGGCCGATCGTGCAGCCCGACGGAACTGTGGGGGCCGAGCTCGACTTGTGGGGCACGGACTTCGGATGGAGCGGCGTCGGTCATTTTGAGATTGTCTACAATACGGACGCACTCAACGGCGAAATCTCCGCTCCGGGCGGCGTGTCCCTGTGGGCCCTCGATCTGAATGAATTCGGCAACTTCTTTTTCGGCCGCTATCTGACGCTCCGCATCGAACTGGAAATTGAAAATATTGTGGCGGACGGATTCTGCGCAGGGGATTTGAACGGCGACGGCGAAATCAACGGAACCGACCTTCGTGACTTTACGGAAGGCCCATGTCCAACGAACGGCGATCCGTGCCTGGCCGACGTGGATGGCGATGGAGTCGTCACGCGGGAAGATCGTGCCTTACTTACCACGTACTTCGGCAGTGTGTGTCCGTATGCCCCCTAGCGACAAAATCCTCCGCTGCCAATTCAACCGTCCAATGCGCCGCTCCTTCTCTCCGTTTTGAAGAGAAGGAGCGTCATGCATTTTCATGGCTATCGGGAGATCGATCGAACTTAATAACACCTTGGAACCGGTTCGCCCGAGCAGCGATAGCAGCACGGATCACAAGAGATGCGGGTGCATGGTTCGCCTGGTATACGTTTCGGGCAACTATCACAAGCGGGATCGGGTGCGGCCGCGACCCATTCGGAAAGTTCAGCTTCCATGCAGATTCCCAACTCAGCCAGTTCGACAAACCCATTTTGCAGGTTGGAATGGCCAGAGCCGGGAAAAGCGCACAAGCCGATAAGGCCCAAGAATGCCGCACCGCCCATCAAAAGCAGCATGCTTGTTGATCCAACCGCAATCCGCCATTTTCGTGTCGTTCGCATTCGAATCCTCCTGTCCTCTTCGATTTGAGCAATCTTTTTGCCGCCCTACATCGGTGCGGCAAGCCACTTTAAGGGTAATCTGTAGTGCCAACGCGAGCAATGTGGGCCCGGCTGCGTTTCAGGTGACTCTTCATTGGGATTGATTTCTGTGCACGTGAAGATGATGCAATCGCGCGACCAACCCTGCGACGGGATCAGAGTCGGAATCTAGGGACCGGACTCGATTGCCATCGCGCTCCGCAGCTCCTCAGCGGTTTCGTCCGAAAGGATGCCGGTCCATGCTTTTTCTACGCGCCCATTTGCATCGAGCATGAGTGTCGTGGGCACGCTCGTCACCTTCAGAAGCACGTTCGGGGCGTCATCGGGAAGGGTGAAAACCGCAAGGTTGAGTTGCCCGTCTTTTGCACTAGGGATATCGCCCGGCTCATCGACACGGATTGGCAACACCCGCCAAGTTGCCGACTCCGTTTCGGAGAACAAATCATTCCAGATGGGATAGATATGCTCACAAGCATCACACCCGGTTGCAAAAAAAAGAAGGAACGATCGCGGTGCCTGGTGATCAAACGACACCTCAATTTTGTCGCCGAACTCATCTACGAGCAAAAATGGGGGCACGATTTCGCCAGCTTCCACCCGCGCGGGTGTTCGCTGGATTTCCACCCTGTTGATTTGTGCCCGCAGCTCGCGATTTTTCCGGGCAAGAAGCACAACTTCTACAGATAGGCCCGCACATGCCAGCACGAGCAATCCCGTTAACCATCGGGTACCTGGTCGTGTTGTGGAATTCTTCACGCCATGCTCGACTGGGGTCATGAACGTTTAATCCGAACTTTAGACCCACCCGTACCCGACCATTTCGCGAGGGCTCCCGCTTGACATTTGGTCCTGGGCGCTTTAGACAGCCAGTTTCCGGCATGGGGCCGGAACTTGATACGGTCGAGGTTAGCCGAAGGAGAAAAATAATGCGAGCAAATCTATCCAAGGCTTTTGGGGCTATTTTGATCGCGGTTATGCTCTATGGCGGACTCGCCCTGGTCGCGAGCAACAGCGCTTCTGCTGACCAGTGCAATTGCCCACGACGATGCACGAGTTGCCCCCCGGCGTATTGCGTGTGCGGCGGCCCATGCAGATGCTGCCTCTGCTCAATCTAGCAAATCGGCATCGCAATCGCTTTCATTCTTCGACGCTAACGCTCTGTACTGCTTTTATCTTGCACGTACAGTACTTGGCGTGGGGGAGGTGTGCGCATCATTGACTCCTACGGATACTCCCGTTTCTCTACACTCATGCCCGCGCATCTCCCGGCGGACTCGGCACCAGTGGTGAATACGCCGGTCGTTTCCGAGACAACATCTTCGCCCCAACAGGAGATAACTTATGATACGAAGAATGTGGCTTCGCCGGCTCTTAGCCGTGGCCGGTGTTTTAACCTTGGGAGGCATTGGCTGGGCTGCTGCGAATAGTGAGCGTGCCGATTGCCCGGGGAAAATTGTCTGCCCGCTCACCGGGAATCTTGTCTGTAAGGATCAATGCCCTGCCCGTGATGCAAACAGGCCCGACTGTCCCGGCCAGATCGTTTGTCCGCTGACGGGTAAACTGGTTTGCAAAGATCGCTGCCCGGCGAACGGAAAGAGCTACGACGTCACAGATCCGGCTACCGTGCCGCCTTGCTGCATAAAAGGGTCCTAGTTGCGCCAGGCTTCTGCGCCTTCGAAGTCTCTCGGCGCCAGCGAGCGAGCGCAAAGTAGAGATGCGCATGCGGTGGTTTGAGACGTGGAAACACCGAGCGCATGAGCTAAAGCAAGAGTTGTATGCGCTTTACGTCGCTTTGCGTGTTCCGCGCACTCCCTGGTACGCGA
>JBKJYI010000068.1:0-2918 GCA_046715855.1 Phycisphaerae bacterium | reverse complement strand
GAGGCCTCCATCCGGCTGCATTTTCAGGACACGATGGAGGTCGGATGCGGAATGAACCGTGTTGACGCCGTTGAGAAACTCGTGACCGACGGTCCGGCCCGCATCGAAGAGTTGATCGAATGGGGGCTCGATGTCGACCGCGTCAATGGCAGCGTCGCCCTGGCGATGGAGGGAGGCCATTCCGTCAAGCGAGTCGTCCATTGTCACGGCGATCAGACCGGCAAGGAACTCGTGCGCACCCTCAAGGAAAGGCTGGTTGCTTCTCCAGGGATTCGAGTTTTTGAACATTGTTTTCTGATCGATTTTCTCACCCTCGATGGGCGGTGCGTTGGCGCAGTCACTCATCATCCCCGTTACGGCCACCAACTGATCTGGGCGAAACAGACCATTTTGGCGAGCGGAGGCTGCGGCCAGGTTTGGCGGGAGACGACCAATCCGCTTACCGCCACGGGCGATGGGCTCGCTGCCGCGTTTCGCGCCGGGGCCCAACTGCAAGACATGGAATTCATGCAGTTTCACCCGACGACTCTGTACGTGGCGGGGGCGGGGCGCGCGCTCATCTCGGAGGCCGTGCGCGGAGAAGGCGCGCACCTTTTGGATCGTGCGGGCAATCGCTTCATGCTCGCCTACCACCCCGACGCTGAATTGGCTCCGCGCGACGTGGTCAGCCGGGCCATCCATGACCATTTGATCAAGACCCGCTCGAACTGCGTCTACCTCGACGTACGGCACTTGAAGGGGTTCGCGGCACGGTTCCCGCACATCGCTCAACTTTGTGCCGATTTTCAGATCGATGTGACTCGGGAGTTGATTCCCGTTCGCCCCAGCGCTCACTACATGATCGGCGGGGTGGGCGTCGAGCTCGATGGACGCTCATCGCTGGACGGGCTGCTCGCTTGCGGAGAAACGGCCTGTAGCGGGGTTCACGGGGCCAATCGCATGGCGAGCAATTCGCTGCTCGAAGGATTGGTATTCGGCCGAATCACCGGCCAGACCGCTGGAAAAACCGCCGCGGACGGGCCGAGTCCGCCCGCAGTGCCAGCTCATGCCACCAGCGAAATCCCGATCTCTTCGCGGACTCCGCTCGATCTCGCCGACATCAGCAATTCCCTGGCCAGTGTCATGAACCGCAACCTGGGAATCGTGCGGAATGAACAACCGGTGCGCGAAACATTGGAAATCCTCGACTTCTGGGGCCGCTTTACACTCGACAAGGTTTTCGACGACGTTTCCGGCTGGGAAATCCAAAACAAGCTCACCGTTGCCCGCCTTGTGGCCATGTCCGCGCTGGAGCGCGCGGACTCCATCGGCGTCCATTTCCGCAGCGATGCTAAAGCCCTGCCGGCGGATGCACGACTCGCCCATGTAAGAATCTCACGCAACCCGGATGCCACGCGGCCAAAATTTGGAACTTGAAAAATCAGGCCCGCTTGCGCTTTTGATTGTCTTTGGCGTCTTTGCCTGTCGCGGGCTCTTCCGCCGGACTACCCTTCTTGGTCTTTTCCGCAGCGTCGGCGGCGGGCTTGGGCAGTTTCTTGGCAAGCACCGCTTGGCGCACTTCTTCGAACAAGTCCGGGTTTTCGCGGAGGAATTGCTTGACGTTTTCGCGACCCTGACCGAGGCGAATGTCCTTGTAGCTGAGCCACGCGCCGCTCTTTTGAATCACGTTTTCTGCGACGGCCATATCCATCAGGTCGCCTTCCGTGCTGATTCCTGAGTCGAACATGATGTCGAACTCGGACTCGCGGAACGGTGCGGCCACCTTGTTCTTCACCACCTTGACCTTGACGCGGTTGCCGACGGAAACTTCGCCCTCCTTGATGGTGGAAATCCGGCGAATATCGAGGCGAATCGAGGAATAAAACTTCAACGCCCGCCCGCCCGGCGTGGTCTCCGGGTTGCCGAACATGACGCCGATTTTCATGCGGATCTGATTAATGAAAATGACCATGCACTGGGTCTTCCCGATCGCAGCGGTGAGCTTGCGCAATGCCTGACTCATAAGGCGAGCCTGGAGTGCCACGTGCGCGTCACCCATTTCGCCCTCAATTTCCGCCTTGGGAATGAGTGCGGCCACCGAGTCCACCACGATGACATCCACCGCTCCGCTGCGAACCAGCATCTCGGTGATTTCCAGGGCCTCCTCGCCGGACTCAGGCTGACTGACGAGGAGTTTTTCCAAATTTACTCCGCACTTTTTCGCCCAGACCGGGCTCATGGCGTGCTCGGCGTCGATGACCGCGGCCATACCTCCCGCCTTCTGGGCAGCGGCCGCCACATGCAGTGCCAGTGTCGTCTTGCCCGACGACTCGGGTCCGAACATTTCGATGATTCGGCCGCGGGGTAGTCCTCGCCCGCCCAGCGCCAAGTCGAGCGACAATGCGCCGGTCGAAATGCCCTCGACCTCGGCCTGCATCTTGTCGAGGTTCATGATCGCGCCCTTCCCGTAGGCCTTCTCAATTTGCTGCAAGGCACGGCCCAGCGCTTCGTTTCGTTTTTCGGCTACGACTTCGTCCATGACAACACGCATTGTACACCTCGACTCCTAACACGCACCCAGCTTTGCCCGGCTCACAGCCGTATAGGTCGAGCCTTTGGGCGACAACGCCGACGACATCAGCGTCAGCGACAATACTTCCTGTTCAATCTCTTTTCCGCGATAGGCCTGAACGGTCTCCCGCAACTTACCTTTCGAGTGGTCCTCGCGAATCCGCCCAATGGTGATGTGTGCCGCGAAGGGCCGGTGCTCGCGGGGGAAGCCCAACGGCTCGATCTGGGCCTCTACCGCCGCTACGCATCCGGCCAAAAGTCCGCATTCCTCAACCGCCCTAGTCCAAACAATCCGCACCCCTCCCCGCTCCGGAAAGCACCCGAATTCCCCCGTCCGCATTACAAACGGCTTTGATGCTTCCGCCGCC
>JBKJYI010000067.1:0-3708 GCA_046715855.1 Phycisphaerae bacterium | reverse complement strand
GTTCCGCCCATGTCCTCCAGGAACTCTTTACAGATGGCCAGTCCCAGACCCGTGCCCTTACCGGGCTTCTTGGTGGTGTAAAATGGTTCGAAAATTTTCTCGACGGGCTGGGGCAACCCCACACCCGTATCCGCGACGCGCATTATTACGGCGTCGTCGATGATTCCGCTGGTTATCGTGAGCCGGCCTCCATCGGGCATGGCGTCAATGGCATTACGAATCAAGTTGCAGCCAACTTGATAGAGCCGGCTGCCGCGCAGCCGGGGCATGTGTTCGCTCTGGAAATCAGCGAAGACGATAACACCGTTCGCATCGGCCGCAGTCGAACACGCCTTGATGGCCTGCTCGATTACGTCGTTGACGCTGGTCTCCTCGAAGTCCGCATCGGAAGAGCGTGAAAACTCGAGCAAATCGCTGATGATCCGGATCATGCGCATGAGTCCTGACCGCGATTCCGAAAGGTACGAGTTCAAGCGCGACTCGGGCCCGTCACTTGCGACCCGTATGGCCAGGTTGATGTAACGCAGGATTCCGTCCAACGGATTGTTCAGTTCGTGGGCCACTCGTGCCGCGAGTTTCCCCAGCGAAGTGAGCCTGCGGGAGAGGTCGTCATCCTCTTCGTTGCCGGTTGCGCCATGAGCCTCAAGGTGCAGTATGACTAATGGCTCGGGCGCATCTCCGAAGCGAAGTGGTACACAGCGAATATGCACTTGACGGTTCGGCTCCGCTAAAAACGTGCCGCTCCAATACGTAACGGCGTGGCTGGATAAAGCCTGCGCGATCTTGGTGCGCCAGTGACCTTCCGGGCCGAACTGCGCCACGCTCAATACCGACTGCAGATGGGGACCATCAGCAAGCAAGTGGGCGGCCTCGATATTGCGGTACAGAACATCGCCTTCGCGATTTGCCACGACAACGGCCGTACCCAAATGATCAAGCACTGTCGAGGCATCGATGGGACGCAGCTGAAGTCCGATGGGCCCGAGCGATGAGGTAGAATGAGGCATATGCCGAGCAGATGGTAAAGATAGTTTTTGCCGGCCCGATGTTGCCTCCGGGCAACCGGCGGTGATGTCTGAAAACATCATCGGTGAGCGGAGGGGCGGGATGGAATTGCGCATCTGAGTCTACAGTTTCGCATACTGAGCTACACCATGGGCTTACGTTATGGGGCGAAGATGCTGAATACCTCGTTTGACCATCGGGCATGCAGTCCGGACAATTCGATGGTGTCGTAGGTGCATTGCCGCGCGGCGAGCGTCTTGTTCGTCACAATGTGCGCAGCGCACGGCTGCCGGTTGAATTCAAGTTCTAGTGTAGTGTCTCATTGATTTCTAACCATTAGCGAGCCGCGAACTTCAGTTCGCGCGGACGCTGGAACACAGGAAACGCCGGATGGATAAGCAGCTCGGATGGCTAACAAATTTGGAGACACTACACTCGACGATGGGGCCAAATCCGCTCCGGAGATGATGATGAGCAAAACCGAAGTGACGGCCGAAGAGGCCAGGCAGCTTTTGGATTCGAATGGCGGGTACATTTACCTTGACGTGCGAAGTGTGCCGGAGTTTGAAGCGGGCCGGCCAGCCGGTGCGATGAATATTCCCATTGCAGAGCCGAACCCTGCGACCGGGCAAATGGAGTTCAATCCGAGATTTCTGCATGTCATTGAAACGAAAATCCCTCACGACGCCAAGGTGATCGTTGGTTGCAAATCCGGCGGGCGTTCGGCGCGCGCTTGCGACATATTGCGCGGGGAAGGGTACTCCAATGTCATGAATATGCTCGGTGGATTTGGCGGCGTGGCCGGTCCGAATGGTGAGATAATTGAACCGGGTTGGTCTACAGCCGGCTACCCGATTGAAAGAGGCGAGGGTGGCGAGCGAAGCTACAAATCTCTTTCGGCAATAGAACCGCGTGGGTAAGGTGAGAACGGCGACACCACAAAAGCCGTGCCCATTCGACCCGTGAACATGGCGGCGCTTCGCTTGACCATGGCACCCAAGTCATCCGCGCCGTCTGGGGTTGAATAGCGGACCCATTTGCCGGCTTGGGTAACGACCGCCTGACCGTTATGGACTTCGATGATTCCGCCTTCGAACTCCACTTTGAGCATCCCGCTCACCACCAGCGTGTATTCGCAGAATTCGGGCGTCTGGCGTGGCTCGATCCATCCCGGAGGACTGGTCATCCGGGCGATTGAGACTGATTCGTCGCCGCTGTTGACTCGTCCCACGAGCTCCTCGATGTGTTTGGGCTTATTGCCGGCGGGCTGAATGATCGTGGGTTTGGGAATCAACCTGGGCATGGAACTATTCTCTTTTGCTGAGCCGGATCAACGATGGGCCAAAGGCGAGCGCGCAACCCAGGACGACAACACCTGCCAGCGCGAAGGCCAGCGAGTAGGCCCGCAAGCTGCCTAGCGAAGGGGTCGCGAGGCGGTGAATCGTGCCGCCCACGAGCGGGCCGCACAAGAAGCCGAGCGACCCGGCCATGTTGAACCCGGCGAAGGCGGCGGCGCGCTGGTGCGGGGGAGCCAGATCGCCGCACATGGCCAGGTTGGGCGAGAAGAACATGGCGCTGAACACCCCGGAGGCCAGCATCAGCGCAGGCAGCCAGGACTGGGGAGCGATTCCATAGGCCGCGAAGGCCAAGCCGAATGCCGCATTGCCGGCGATCATGAGTACCGACCGGCCATATCGGTCCGCGAGCCGTCCGGCGGGATAACACAAGATCGCGAAAGGAAACAGAAAAAGCGCCAGCAATCCGCCGCGCTGTGCGGGTGAATAGCCGTGGGCCTCGCCGAGAAAAAGCACGAAGCTCGAGACGATCACGCCGACGCAAAAACGATCAACAAACGAAAAGGCATAAGGAACCAGCAACGTCCGGCGCGTTCGAAGCAAACCGATGGTGTCCGCAAATCGCGTGGATTGAGCACGTCCGGGAGCGTCGCGAACGAGTGCGAAGGTGAGAACTGCTCCGAGGCCAACACAGACTACGCCGAGTCCAAACACCATCATCGGATTCGATTGTCCGATCATGCCGCCCAGGGGCGCGCCGCACGCTGTGCCGAAAATGAGCGAGGCGCCCATCATTCCCATCTGGCGACCTTTTCGCTGAGGGTCGGCCCAGTCGGCGGCGCAGGCCATGATGGTTGATACGGCCAGCACGTGAAAAGCCCCCTCGAAGAATCGAAGCGTCATGAAGAGGGCGAAGGAGTCGGCGAGTGGCATCAGCGTCAAAGTCGTCAAGTTGAAAATCAGTGCAATGAGCAGAACTGTTTTCCGTTGCGCGGCGCGATCGGCCAGGCTGGCCGTCACGGGGGCGGTGAGGATGGCACCGATCATGTTAATCGACATGAAGAAATGAGTGCCAAAGGTCCCCGCGCCAAACCGCTCGCTTACGATCTCCTTAAGCACCGGGACCATCATGGTCACGGGCAGCATGCTAAAAAACAGCACTCCGCACAGGGCCACGCTAACTCGCGCCTGGACGCGCGACGATGGCCATGCCGAGCTATCCGCGCTGAGCGCCATTCCCAGAGATGAGTCACTTAACATCGATATGCAACCATGAGAGTTTGTCGAAAATTATTCGTTCGCCGGAAGGTCCCTCCATTTGAAACTTCGGGTCGCATGGTCAAGCGAGTCGCCGCCATGCTTTTGGCGATTCCATGCCGGCGCCCGATAAGGCCGGGCTTGGGCATGC
>JBKJYI010000066.1:0-3776 GCA_046715855.1 Phycisphaerae bacterium | reverse complement strand
ACCTCAAGTGGTCGGACGCCACCGCCGTGCAGACCGATGAATCCGCCGAGCTGGGCCGCGCGAGGCCGTACCACCTGACGTTTTTCGACCTCGAGAAGACTCAGGCCTACGCAGTGCTCGCCAGCACCAATGGCATCAACATTCAAGTTCGCGGCCAGAAAGGCCCTCACGGGATCGCGCCAGAAGATTACGAGAGCTTCCGCTCCGAACTCATCGACGCGCTCCTGACCCGCTGCGTCGATCCAGTCACCAGCGACCCGATCGTCAAGCGCGTGTGGACGCGCGAAGAAGCCTTCTCCGGGTCGGCCATGGACCTCGCACCGGACCTCACGCTCGAGCTGCGCGACTTCGGCTTCTTCTCCGTCCTACGCGGCGCGTCTGTGCTGAAGAAGCGCCCGGTGGTCATGGGCACGCACCACCCCAGCGGCATTTTCGCCGCCTGCGGGCCGGGCATCCGAGAGGGTGCGCATTTGGATGCGATGGATTTGCTCGATGTCGCCCCCACCGTGCTTCATCTTCTGGGACAGCCGATCCCCGACGACCTCGAAGGACGCATGGGTGCTGAAATGTTCACCGACGAATTTCTTCATGGGCGATCCATTCAACACTCGGCAGCCGCAAAACTCGTGCAAGCACAATCTCAAACCGAAACCGACGAAGGCTATCAGGACGCCGAGTCTCAGGAACAAATCATGATGCGCCTCAAAGAGCTGGGGTATATCGAATAAGGGGGGTTCATGGCCAAGGCGCTGCTCAACGGAATTAACGTGCACTACCAGGTGAAAGGCGAGGGCCCGGACGTGGTCATGCTCCACGGCGTGACTTCCAGCCTCGCCATCTGGTACGCAAAAGTGATGCCCGACCTCGGCAAGAATTTCCGCGTCACTGCCTATGACCTTCGCGGCCACGGATACAGCGACCCCACTCCCACCGGCTATACCTCGCGGGCCATGGCCGATGATCTGCTCGCGCTCCTCGACCATTTGAACATCGAAAAGGCCCGGCTCGTCGGCCACAGCTTCGGCGGCTCCATTGCCCTGCATCTTGCAATGCTTCACCCCGAACGCGTCGAAGGCGTCGTCCTCGGCGACACCGGTGTCGCTTGTTTGCGATATCTGCGCACGATTCAGGACTGGCCCGGCTGGGAAACCTACAAGGACCGCATCACCAAGTACGGCATCTCTTATGACTGGTTCGTCGAAGCCGAGGCCACCGACGTTCGCAACGTCATCCGCAAAAGCTACGACATGAAGCAGCCCTACGGCGCACGCAAGGGTGGCCTGGTCGGGACGCCGCGCCTCCGCAAGCTGATCGAAGAGACCAACATTGCCGCCGAATTCCGCGAAGTGGCCGGCATGACCGAGGATTTGCTCTCGACCATCAAGACGCCGGTTCTGGCCGTCTATGGTGAAACCTCGCCCTACCAAAAAATGGCCGCGCGCCTTAGCGAGATCGTGCCCAATGGTCGCGCCGTGTTGATTCCCGGCACCGGCCATTTTTATCTTCTGGAAAATGTGGATCTGTTCGTCAATACGATCTCGCCGTTTCTCGCTGATCCTGCGGGCGATATCGCGAGCCGTCCTGCAATCGCTTTTAGTCAGTCGCCCGATCGGCTCGACCCGCGGCTGGCGTTGGCAACAAATGGGAACGGAACGGTCCACGCACAAACTGCGCCCATCGTTTCGCCCAAGAAGCAAGAAGAGATTCAATCACAAGCACGCCCGAGTGGAGGAAAAGAGATGTCACGAATTCTCCTGGTCTCGCCCAAGTTCGATTCGGAGTTCGCCAAGGCCCGGCAGATGGCCAAGGTCGATGTCAACGGCGATGCGATTCAGTCGCTGATGATCCCGCTCCACCTCGCCACCATCGCCGCGCTGACTCCGCCGGAATTTCAAGTCGACATTTGGGATGAAGGGGCTCGCGGCGAAATCGACGACACTACCGATCTTGGCAACAAGTACGACCTGGTCGGGGTCACCGGATACATCGCACACATTCCCCGCGCAGTGGCGATTGCCAACGTCATCCGTCGTCGCGGAATTCCCGTCGTCATCGGCGGGCCGGGCGTCTCCGGATCTCCCGAGCTGTGCCGCGGCGTCTTCGATGTTGTATTCCTCGGCGAGGCCGAGATCACCTGGCCGCGTTTCCTCCAGGAATGGAAGCAAGGGACGCACCGCAACGAGTACCGTCAGGTCGAGCGCCCCGATCTTTCGAATTCGCCGCAACCGCGTTGGGACAGCGTCGCCGCCGACATTCAGCGCTACCGGCTCGCCGGGGTGCAGACCACGCGCGGCTGCCCCTACGACTGCGAATTCTGCGACGTGATTCACCTCTTTGGCCGCCAGCCGCGCCACAAGCCAGTCGCCCGCGTGGTGGACGAAGTGCTCACGCTGCAAAAGCTCGGCGCGCAGCGCATTTTTATCTGCGACGACGATTTCATCGGTGACAAGAAGTATGCGAAAGAATTGTTGCGGGCATTAATTCCCGTGAATAATTCCTTCGATCCGCCGCTTACGTTCTCGACCCAGCTCACGATCGATCTGGCCCATGACGAAGAACTGATGGAGTTGATGGCCGACTGCAATTTCACCCAGGCCCTCATCGGCATCGAGACACCCCGCACCGCCAGCCTCGAAGAAACCAACAAGATCCAAAACCTGCGCGGCGACCTCGCGGAAGACTGCCGCAAGATTCATTCGTACGGGATTGCCGTGAAAGCAGCCCTCATCGTCGGCTTTGACAACGACGACACCAAGGTGTTCGACGAGCAAATTCGTTTCGTCGAAAACGCGCACATTCCCATCACCAGCATCAACACCATGAAGGCCTATCCCGGAACTCCGCTCTGGGTCCGCCTGCAGCGCGACAACCGCGTCGTTGACGTCGAGGACATTTACGACGACTCGCCGAAGGTCGTCACCAACATTATTCCGAAGGGCATGACCCGCGTGGAGCTATTGGAGGGCTACCTGCGGCTGATCACCGAAGTACGCTCATGGCCCAGCTTCGCGAAGCGCATGAAAGCATTTATTTCGGGCATCACCCGCAAGGCCAAAGTCGCGCCCCCCTCCCCCGCCGTCCGCGCCCAGCGCATGGACAAGCTTGGAAAGGCCCGCGAGGCGCTGAACTGGCTTCCGGAGGATGCACGGAACGCGGTCACCGAACTGATCATGCACACCATGCAGCACGCTCCACACATGATCGAGCACGTGGGAGTGCTGACCATGCAGCATGCCATGGACCACGCGCTGCTCCCCTACCACGCGGAGATCGTCCAGAAGCAGATCGAGAAAACGAAATCGGGCAATCTCAAGCTCGCCCCTGACCCTTCCGCCGGCATGGTGCCCGACGGATTCCAGGGCGCACTCCGCAGCGTGATGCCCGCCATCTTCGATCGCTTCGCCGCCGAGATGCATCACCAGCCCGACGTGCCCGAGGCCATCGTGGCCGTGCTCAAGGACTTCCTCATTCGCTGGGGCCCGACGTTCCAGCAATTCGAAGATTACCACATGGTTTACGTACACGAACTTTGCGACCGTCACGTGCAGCGATTCAATGGCAACAATGGTTCGGTGCAAAATGCCAATGGCAACGGACACGGAGGCTCCAATGGACATGGACTGAAACGCGAGCAGGTTCAGTCGGCCAAGTTTCTGTCGGCGGTCCTGGTGGCCGTCGAGCAGGAGATGCGCGGGCAGGTCCGCTCCAAGGTCAGGGTGGACGCAATCCCGCTCACCATCAAGAGCGCGGTCCCGGCCACCGCCTGACAACAAAAC
>JBKJYI010000065.1:0-3922 GCA_046715855.1 Phycisphaerae bacterium | reverse complement strand
GTCAACCTGCGTGTCTGTGCGCGGATTTGGACGCCGACGGACGCATCGACTTGAAAGACATGGCATGGATGCAACGGATGCGGACGAACGCGAAATAGGCTTGTGCCAGGTCGGTTTTGAACCAATCACAGTATTTCAACGACAGGGTGGAGGAAAATCCCAATGCAAAACAGGCATGATCATCGATGCATCCGAATGCGGCGGCTTTTCATCGTCGCTTTATGTTTGGCTTTGACGCTCGCAGGAATTGTGATCGCCCAGACCCTGCCCGGAACCGCATGTCCCAACAATCCCTTTGAGGTGCACGGGCTCTTGTATTCCGGAAGTGCGCCCGCAGGCTTCTTGCTTGGTGATTCCTGGGCGCAGGGAGCAACATTTCATGGCGTTCTGGATGAAGATGGCATGCCGGCCTATGACGGGTCCGGTCATTTGTTTCGGGCCGTCCATATGGTGGACCCCAACTGGGGTAACAGCGGCGATGGATTTGATCCCACGCTTTTTGCTGGAGGGAACAAGAACCTTGACCTGATTGGCTTGGGGCAGTCTCCATGGGATTGGGGCGGAGGCGGCGGAAGTCCTCAGAAAAACGACATCACCAATACCTATTTTCACACGCGCGTGGATCCGGCGACCGGCGATCGATGGGTGTTCGTAGGCGCTGAGACGCGATCGATCAACGGGGACAGCCATGTGGATTTTGAATTCAATCAAGCCGGCGTGGTGGTGGTAGGAAGTACCGGGGGACACATCGTAGGGCTGGGCCCGGACGGTGGTCGAACGGTCAACGATTTCCTGATCATTACGGATTTTGAGCAGGGAGGCACGCACCCTACTGTGTCCATTCGAGTGTGGGATGGGACACAGTTTGTCGTCGCAGACGCGCCCGGCGCGATCTACAGTGCCACCAACCTGATCGACATACCTCATGGATCGGGCGGCGCCTGGAAGCACTTCTCGTCCGATGGGGCCATGGTCAATCTGCTGACTCATCTTCAATTCGTCGAAGGTGCCGCAAACCTGACGGCGCTCGGAATCATCGTCGATCCGTGCAGGACCGACTCGACATTCATAGCCAAAACACGCTCGTCTTCCTCATGGACCGCGGATCTGAAGGACTTTGCCGTGGTTTCGTTTCCGCTCGAAATAGTGCCCGATCTGGAAGTCCATGGCCCGGAGAGAGTTTGCAGCGGCGAACCCCTGAGTGCGTCCGTGATCGATCATTCCGGGTTGCCCAAGACGACTTTCTTCTGGAACGCAGCGGGATGTGGCCGAATCACGAGCGATCCCACGATGAGCACGGTACAAGTTGAAGCCGATGAAACATGTGGTTGTTCGATCCGGCTAAACGTCACGGCGATGGGCGGCGATTGCCGGGTTCCTTCCTCAGCGTCGATCACCATTCCGGTTGGCGATGGCGATGCCCCGGTCCTGTCGGGAAGGCCCGCCGACCAAACGACCGAGTGCGACGCGGTGCCTGTGGCCCCCACGTTGACGGCATCCGATCATTGCTCGGCCGGATCGGTGGAATTCAGCGAACAGCCTGAGCCCGGTGCGTGCCAGGGCTACTCCTCGATCCGCCGAACGTGGGACGTCGTGGATGATTGTAATAATCTGACCACCCATATGCAGACGGTTACGGTGCAAGACACGACTTCGCCAGTGCTGCTTGGCATTCCACAGGACGTTGAGGTGGCTTGTGACGCGATACCCGAGCCCGCCGAAGCGCACGCCCAAGACAATTGCTCGCAGCCGGAAATCGGCTTGGAGGAAACCATTACGCCAGGCCGGTGCGTCGGCGAGGAAACGATCCGGCGTGCGTGGACGGCGTTTGATGATTGTGGCAACGAAGCGACCCGGACTCAAACAATCACCGTAGTGGATCGCGCGGCGCCGCAACTGATGGACGTCCCCGCTGATACCAGTGCAGAATGCAATGCGGTTCCCGCGCCGGCGTCGGTCTGGGCCACCGACAATTGTTCGAATGCGCCGGTGGCGTTGAAGGAGACCAGACTGAATGGCTCCTGCATTGGAGATTGGACGCTGACGCGCGAGTGGTCGGCCGCGGATTCTTGTGGCAATCGCATGGTCAAGTCGCAGACCATCAACGTCGAAGACGCGATCCCGCCCGTGCTTTCGGGGGTGCCTGCCGACACCGTGGTGGAGTGCAGCGCGGTCCCGCCGCCTGCGCAGGTTAGCGCAGGGGACAACTGTTCCAATCCGGTTTTGGAATTCTCGGAAAGTGTTAAAGCTGGCCCCGGCCCCGGCGAATTCAGTGTGACACGGACCTGGACGGCTACAGACGCGTGCGGTAACCAATCGTCCCGATCACAGCGACTCCACATCGTTGATACCATCAATCCTCAACTGCAAGGCACACCCGCGGATCAGACCGTTTCGTGCGATGAGATTCCACCGCCGGCGCCGGTAACGGCCACGGACAATTGCGGTCAACCCCTCGTGGAATTCGACGAATCGACGATACCTGGAAGTTGCGCGGGCCGGTGGACGATCATCCGTACCTGGACTGTGGTGGACGACGCGGGGAATCAAAAAACGCACACGCAAACCATTCACGTGGCGGACACCACTCCGCCCACGTTCGAGAACGATCTTCCGCAGGACATGACCGTCGAGTGCGATGCAGTGCCGGCGCCCGCCGACGTTTCCGCCGACGATAACTGTTCCGGCATCACGATTCGACTTCAAGAAACTGCCCAGCCGGGCAACTGTGCTGACCGACAAACGATCCTTCGCACTTGGACGGCCACAGACAGTTGCGGGAACACCTCGTACCATGGGCAGAGGATCACGGTCATCGACACCAGTGCTCCAACGCTCAGTGCTGACCCGGCTGACATCGTGGCGGAGTGCGGCAATGTTCCGTCGCCAGTCACGCTGACCGCAGCGGACACTTGCGATTCCAACGTCCCGGTCCAATTCAATCAGCAGTCAAATCCCGGCGCATGCATCGGCGCGTCAACCCTACAGCGAACCTGGAGAGCAACCGACGATTGCGGAAACCTCAGTCAAGTTTCTCAGACCGTATCGGTGCGTGATACTACCGCGCCGACGGTGAGCATCTCGCCGACAAGCCAACAGGTCATCTGCGAGGGACGGCCTGCAACGGTTACGCTCCGTGGGACGGACCGATGCTCGCCGGCGGAGTTCAGTGTCTCGGTGCTCCATGCGATCACGGCAAACAGTCGCGATCAGGTCGTCGCCATCACGCAGGCGGATGGTTCGGTTCGCATCTCTGCAACTGGCCCGGCATACATTTCCGGTTATTACGTCGCTCAGGATGATTGCGGAAATTCCAGCGCGCCCTTCGAGTTCACTCTCACCACTCGTTTTGGGTGGGAAGCCTGCTCACAAGGGTTCTGGAAAAACCACGTAGACCGCTGGGGACCCACAGGTTTTACACCGACCATGCGATTTGTGGATGCGTTCCAGATCACCGATTTTTCCTCTCCGGAGCTTCCTTCGAATTTCAATGTCAATATGACTTTCTTAGAGGCGGCCAGTCGTACCGGAGGATCCTTTGACCAACTGCTGCTTCAGGGGTCGGCGGCCTTGCTCAATGCCGCGCACCCGGATGTTGAGTACCCTTATTCCGTAAAGCAGGTTCAATCCGTGATGCAGGACGCCTTTGCAGGCCGCATAACCTTCGATGAAGGTCGCGGCTTCATCAACGCTGGTCAGGCCGTCGAAAGTGAATGCGGTTGCCCGGTTCAATGATGGCATGCGACCAGGGCCCCGAGTAGAGCAATTCGGATTCCTATCTCGAGGGAGTCCCAGGCGTGGGGGCGCTATGCACTACATGAAAGAATTGACACGATTCGGTATTTACCAGCCTTATCGGTTGATACCACGAAATCACGCTAGAAAACGCGACGGCAAGCCTGCTTGCAAAATTACCTGGTTT
>JBKJYI010000064.1:0-5417 GCA_046715855.1 Phycisphaerae bacterium | reverse complement strand
GGTCCAGCGTGAAGTGTTTCGGCGAAAGCTTCTTTCCGGTTTTCGTGGCAGGACAGTGATCACTGCAACGCCCGCACTCCGTGCAGGTGTAGAAGTCGAGAATTGATTTCCAACTGAATTGATTGATGCGGCGAATGCCCAGCGTTTCCTCGCGCTCCAGCTTGCCGTCGATATCCTCGATGTTCGGCAGGCGCCCAACCGGTTCGAGGCTTTGTAGGTAAACATTGGGCACGCCGGTGATGATGTGGAAGTGTTTCGAGTACGGGAGCAGATTCAGGAAGACGAGCACCAGCGTCGAATGGGTCCAAAACCCAACCGCGGCCAAGAAAGAAAGCACCCCGTCCGGCAATGGTGAAAGCACCGTGGCGGCCAGAGAGCCGGCCGGCTCGTACCAGATAGGCGACGAATGTTCTGCCGTGCCGGCTAGCGTCGCGCCGTCGTAGAGGATGTCCGCGAGCATCATGGTGATGATGATGCCGAGGATTAGCAGGCCTTCGCCACTGTGTGTGAGGCGAGGTAGACGCTTTACAAGGCGGAAGTAAAAGAAAACCAGTGTGCCGCAGATGACCAGGACGGCGAAGATGTTTTTCAAGAAGGCGTAAACTTTTCCGAATGAGTGGTCCGTTCCGAGAATCCATAGATTGAAATCCGGGTCGAAGGCGCGACCCCATAGCACGAGTGTGCGCGGCAGCAGTACCGCAAAGCCCATGAAAATCAGCATGTGAGCGACGCCCGCCAGCGGATAACGCCGCATGCGCACCTGCTTGATGGCATATTCCCACGTGCGCCGCAGCCGCTCGCCGGGTCGATCGAAGCGCTGCGCCGGCGCCCCCACCATGAGCAGTCGCCAGCGCCGCCATGCCGAATATACAAATGCTCCCCAACCGGCGAGGAGCAAGGTGGTCATCACGATTGGATTCATGCCGCGTATGCTAAATGCGACAAGGCGAATGCGAAATGCGGAGAAAATTCAATTGATTGGATCGGCATGTTAATGATGATGGAGGGCCTTGAACTCTTTCGTGAGCAAGGGGACCAGCGTAAACAGGTCCGCGATGCAGCCGTAGGTTGCTACCTTGAAAATCGGCGCGTCTTTTTTGGTGTTGATAGCCACGATTACCTTGCTCCCGCGCATGCCCGCCAGATGTTGAATGGCCCCATCAATCCCGCAGGCGATATAGAGCTTGGGCGTCACAACTTTGCCAGTGAGGCCCACCTGCCGCGTGTGTGGTTGGTACCCCGCGTCGCATGCCGCGCGCGAGGCGCCCACCGCGCCGTCCAGCGCCTCCGCCAGTTCATAGATAATCTTGAAGTTGTCAGCGGACTTGAGCGACCGGCCGCCCGACACCACGATGTCGGCCTCGGTCACATCCTTCACCCCCGAACTCGTCGAGGCGATCTCCTTGATATTCACCCGCTTGTCGACCTCGCCAAGTGCCAGAGGGATTTGCTGGACCTCGGCGCTCGCCCCCGCCTGCGGAGCGGGAGCGGCATACGCATTGCTACGCACCGTCGCCACCTGCAGCCGGCTAGCCGACAACCGAAACTTCGCGCTGAACTTGCCCGCGTACATCGGTTTGGTCGCGATCAGGTCCCCGCCTTCCATGCCGACTTCGGTGCAGTCGATAGCCAGCGCCGCCCGCTTGCGCGCGGCCACCCGCGATGCGAGGTCGCGCCCCAGGAACGTCGTAGGAAACAACACGATTTTCGGCTGTGCCGCGTCAATCGCCGCGGTCACTGCGGCCGCGTACGGCATGACTCGGTACATTGCCAGTTCAGGGTCATCGACGATGAGGACTTTTTTCGCGCCGTAGCTTGCGACGGTATCCGCAAGACCGGCAATGCCATGTCCCACGATGACCGCTTGCACCTGACCGCCTGATCCCTCCGCTAACTTCGCGGCAACCGTGAATAGCTGATACGAGGCAGGAAGAATCTTGCTACCGCGTTGCTCAACGAATACGAGGATGTTTGTGCTCATTTCTATCTTCTATCTTCTAGATGACTTTCGCTTCTTCGCGCAGCAGTCGCGCCAATTCCTTCGCCATCTGTTCCGGCTCGCCTTCGATAAACTTGCATGCCGGCTTGGGCGGCGGAGGCGAAATCGCAATCAATTGGGCTCCCGACTCCTCGGCAACTTCACCGGGAATCTCCTTCGAGGTCAGCACGGTCAACGGCTTTTTCTTTGCCTTCATCAAGTTGGGGAGTGATGGATAACGCGGTTCAACCAGGCCCTTCTCAATGGTGAGCAGAGCGGGCAAATCGCACTCAACGACTTCTTCGGCCCCTTCGATTCGCCTGCGCGCCGTAAACCGCTTCCCGTCCGCTGTGAACTCCAGCCCTGTCACGGCGCCTATATGCGGGAGGTCTAGAAATTCGGCCAAAGCCGGCCCAACCGCTCCTGCATCCAGATCGATATTGTACTTCCCGCACAGGATCAGATCGAAACCCTTCCCATCTTTCTTGACGGCCTGGGCAACGACATACGCGTAAAAAAGCTCGTTGAAGGATTCGAACTTCGGATCGCAAAGATGAATCCCGGCATCGGCACCCATGGCCAATGCCACTCGAAGCGTCTCGGCGGCCTTCTCCGGACCCAGTGTCAGTGCCACGATTTCGCTCACGTCGGCGCGCTTCTCTTTAAGCTGAACGGCCAATTCCACGCCGAACTCATCCAGCGGATCGGGCACCTGCTTGAGTCCGGTCTGCTCAATTCCCTTCCCGTCAGCGGCCACTTTTACGGCCGCGTTCGAATCGGGCACTTGTTTGACAATGGTCAGAATTCGCACGCCTTATGGCTCCATAACGTTAGCGCTCAGGCTCATTGCTGAACGGGAAGGGGATCATAGCGGAAGCATCCAGCTTGGAAAAATCGCTTCGAGCCCGCCTCGATTTCAATTATTCGGTGATGCGGAAGGAAAGGAATTCGCAGGTAGCCGGTGAATCAGAAGCTTCGACGCGTTCGATGTGCCCGTTCATGGATTGTTCAATCGATTTCTGAAAGCGGTCGAGCTCGGCTTTATCGCCTTCAGCGACTAGCTCCACCCGACCATCCGGCAGGTTACGCACATAGCCCGTCACGGTGAACCGCGAAGCAATCGATTCGGAGTTGAAGCGAAAGCCCACGCCCTGGACCTTGCCGCTGAAATACATGGTGCGGCGAACACTTTCCTCCGTAGATTCATTGCAGCAGTTAGCGGATTCACCCGTGCCCTTGCGTTTCATGAAATAGACTTCGCGTCCTTTGTCCCGGTAACAGATCTTGTCCATGTACGCCTTCATCAGCATGATCCCCCGGCCGCTCGGTACTGGCAGTCGCTCAGCGCACGTGCAATCCGGCACGGCCTCTGGTAAAAAGCCTTCACCTTCATCGCGTACGATCACAATCGCTTTTTCCGGGCTGACTGAGTAGCGCACGGTGACATGCTTGGCGGGGTCGTTGGCGTTGCCGTGCTTGACCGCGTTGGTAAGGGCTTCCTCGAGCGCCAGCTTGATCGCGAAGATTTCGCACTCCGAATAGCCATGTCGCTCCAGCTCGGCGAGGATGGCTTCCTTGGGCGGAATGATTGAGCGGAGGTCGTTGGAAACGACCTGAACCTCGAGTGCGGCATCGTTGTCTGCGTCTACGTGGGCCATGGCGCGAACTCAGGATTAGGTGTAAATCACCTGCAAGATCATAGCTTAGCTTCGGTTAAAAACCCTTGTGAAAGTAAGGGGAAGCTCTCATCAAGAGAAATCGGCCACCGCGTCGGCCATGGTGGGGTGGATGTTAAACAGCTTGTTGAGGCGGGTGATCTTGAATACTTCGAATATCGGGGTTGAGATGTCCGATAACTTCAGCTCGCCCTCCTTGTCCGCGACCTGCCGGTTCAGATTGATGAGCATGCCCAAGGCCGCACTGGAAAGGTGATCGACGTTCTTGAAGGACAGGAGCATTTTGGGGGTGTCGGCCTCATCGATGATCCGGCCAAGCTCCTCGCCGATTTCATGAATCGCCAGCTCATCAAGAATCTTGCGTTCCGTGAACTCGACGATGCGAATCCCGCCGGAATCACGAACTTTTACATGCGCCTGGTCTGCTGCCATTGGGTGGGACTCCGCAAGTTTTCGCCGGTTTTTACGCAGTTTGCAGTGTCCCGCCTCCGTGTAAAGGTGTCAAGCTAGATATTGAGGGCACGCGTTTTGCAGGTGGTGGGATGGTTTGCATAAGGGGTGTCTTGCCCAAGCCCAGTCGTATCCGGCGCCGGCATGTTCGCGGCAAGTAACGACGTTTCACTTGGCCACGCCACCAGTAGCTTTCAAACCATTACCAGTACCAAACTGCGACCCATTTTTGGCCGATGTTGATTTTTTTTGGCGCGCGGACTGTTGTTAAATACGTGAGTTGTTTCTTAACCTTCTTTAATACCGCTACTTGTATTATGCACAATGTGAACATACAATATGTAGTGTTTTTTTGTTGACAGCCGATAGATTTAGGGTACCCTGCTGAAATAAGACTCAACTCCAGCGGGATGGGCCGAAAATGGCAACGAGCCGCAGTTTCAATCAAAAGAAGTCAGACCCGACGCGGGCAACCGGAAATCTCCGGGCGTGTGCTCCACATCCCATTGTAAGCGAATAATGGTCGGTCGGTTTTTACCCGGCGTACTTACGCCGTTGGAGGCGTGCGTTCATGGCGGAACTCATGGTGAAGGATCACGGCGTGAAAATTACGGACGAGAAAAGAAAGCCGGCAGTGGCGTCTGACTTGGGCTTCGCGGAGAACGCCCTGCGCGTATTGCAAGCTCGATACCTGAAGAAGGATGAGGCCGGCAAGCTCACCGAGACCCCTGAGGCGCTGTTTCGCCGGGTGGCCGTTGCGGTGGCCGAAGCCGAGAAGACCTACAGTTCCGATCCCAAGGTTCAAGCCGAGTGGGAAGAGCGATTCTTCGACATGATGGTCTCGCGAAAGTTCATGCCCAACAGCCCCACGCTGATGAACGCGGGACGGGAAATGGGCATGCTCAGCGCGTGCTTCGTGCTGCCGGTGCGTGACAGCATCAACGAAATCTTCGACTCCATTAAGCACACGGCGTTAATTCAGAAAGCCGGGGGCGGAACGGGATTCGCCTTCGACGAGCTTCGTCCAACCGGTGACTACATTAATAGCAGCGGCGGCACGACGAGCGGCCCGATCTCCTTCTGGAAGGCGTTCAGCGAAGCGACCAATGCGATTCAGCAAGGCGCGTTTCGCCGCGGCGCCAACATGGGCATGATGTACATTCATCATCCCGACATTTTGAAATTCCTGCACGCCAAGGAAGACCTGACTCAGTTCACGAATTACAATATTTCGGTGAAGGTGACGGATGCGTGGATGGATTCGTTCCAGCGCGAGCCGCATGCGCCGCACGTGGTGCGCAATCCGCGCACGG
>JBKJYI010000063.1:0-3752 GCA_046715855.1 Phycisphaerae bacterium | reverse complement strand
CACGACGGCGTGCTCTACATGAGCACCTTCGATCTCTCCGCCTTCACCCAGTTCTTCGAAAACGTGAGCATCGAGCAGATCAAAAACGCCGGTGTTTTCGACCGCTATCCAAGCCTGCTCCCACTCGTGGAAAACCGCGACCCCGACGAAATCGGCGACATCATCGCCGCCATCGAAGGAGGCTTCGACCTCTGGGCGACCACCAACGGCACGCAGTGGACGCGCGTCTCCCGCACCGGCTTCGGCGATTGGTACAGCTACGGCATACGCAACTTCGTCTCGACACCCTTCGGCCTCTTCGCCGGAGCGGCCAACCCCTTCTTCGGCTTCAAACTTTTCCTCGGCCAGCCCGAAGGCTTCGACTACGACGGTGACGGCGCCCCAGACGTCTCCGACAACTGCCCGCAGACCTGGAATCTCAGCCAGTACGACGCCGACACCGACGGCCGCGGCGACGAGTGTGAAATCACCGACCTTCCCGCAAACTCCGACGGCGCATCCGGCGAAGCCGACCCCGACGGCGACGGAATTCCCAACCACTTCGACAACTGCAAGGCCGCCAAGAACGACGACCAGGCCGACACCGATCGCGACGGCGTCGGCAACGTTTGCGAATCCACCGTCACGCCCGGTCCCGGCCCAACTCCCGAACCCGAACCAGGCCAGGACCCGGGTGCAGCACCGCGTGCTTGCGGCGCGGGTGCGCATATCCTCCTGCTCGCGCTTCCGCTACTATTGTCGATGCGATGCATGCCTCGTCGAAAACTCCAAAACGCAATGTAGGGCGGGCTCTGCCCGCCATGTTTCTCTTTCTCTTTTGCGGCTGCGGCACGCAGGCCGGCCCGCGGCCACCGAGCCAGCCCGCTTCCGGCCCCGGCGGCGCAGACTACAAACACGCCTCCGTCGAAGCTCTCCGCTCCGGCGAAGGCCCCACCGAATTCTGGATCTTCACTCCCGCCGACCCGCGCCCCGCCGAGGCCCCGCTCGTCTTCTTCCTGCACGGCTGGGGCGGCGTCCACCCCCGCGTCTACGGCGCCTGGCTCCAGCACCTCGTCCGCAAAGGCCACATCGTCGTCTTCCCCCGCTACCAGCTCGCCGACAAGCTCCGCACACCCGGCGACGTCATGCTCGCCGGCGCCGGCGCCGCACTCCAGGACGCCTGGCGACATCTCAACGCCGTGGGCCCCGTCCGCCCGCGCACCGACAAGATCGTCTGGATCGCCCACTCGATGGGCGCCGTCCTTTCCGCAAAGCTTGCGGCCGACGCTTCCAATCTGGGCCTGCCTCCCGCCGGCGCACTGCTCCTCGTGCAGCCCGGCGGCCACGACGTCGTGCCCCTCGGCGACCTCAGCGCCCTCCCTGCAAGCGCCGTTGTCGAAATCATGACCGGCGACAAGGACTCCCTGGCTGGCGACAGCGGCGCCAATGCCATCCGTGACGCGCTCGCTTCCACGCCCGGCCGGCGCGTCGAACTCATCCGCATGCGTTCCGAGGGCCGCTCGCGACCCAAGCTCATGGCCGATCATTTCGCCCCCCTCGGCGTGGCCGACGGCTTCCCGCCCGCGAACATCGTCGGCGGCGACATGGACATGCCCGGCGGCCCGCTCCGCGACGCCATGCGCGAGCGCCGCCAGGACCGCTTCGACCTCGACGCCCTCGACTACTTCGGCTTCTGGAAAGTCGGCGACGCGCTTCTCGACTTCGCCTTTCGAGGCCAGAACCTCGAATTCGGCTTCGGCAACACCGACCAGCAACGCTTCATGGGCACCCTCTCCGACGGCACGCCGGTCGTCCCCCTCGTCGTCGAACCCGGCCAGTAGGCTCCAATCGCGTGTAAAGTCATAGTTTCAGATCGCTTTGTTCTCGCAGTTTTCATTTTGCGGTCCCGGGCCTGGTTGAGCGATGGGTGTGGCGGGTTGCGGAATTGGCTGGTTGTTTGCCACTGGTGGTCCGGCGGGTGGTTGCGCGGCCTGATTGCGGTAGCGCAGCAACTGGTTGTAGGCGCGGGCGAATTCGCGGTCGAGCATGCTCTCGTATCGTATGAGCTTGTCGATTGATTTTTCGTCGGGGAGGTGGTGGAGCGGGGAGTCGGCGGCGGCCATAAGGCTTGCGCGGCGAAGAGCTGCGACTTCGAATTTGTAGGCGCGGCGGGTTCGCCATGCCGCGGCGGCCATGCGCTCGACGCAGGCGATTTCAAGAGCGGATTCGGGCTTGAAATCGTTGTAGAACTGCGTGAGGAGAGCGTTGAATTGGCGCGGGCTTTCGTCGAGATGGGTGCCGGTGAGGACGACCTCTTTGGCGAAGAGGCCGTGGCGGATCGCGTTTTTGGCGACGCGGGCCTTTCCCTCGGGGGAGCTGGGGCCGGTGGATTTGGCGGCATTGCAGCGGTTGGCGGAGAGTGATTTCTGGGAGATGACTTTGGGCATGGTATGTTCCTTTCCGGGTCAAATTGACCTCATAAGAAAAGAACATGGATAGCGCGCGGAATTGGATGTGAAATGGAGAACAAGGGCTGCGAATTAAAGTCGGCGACGAAAGCACGTGAAATCGGGCGACAACAGCGCTCGATCATCGAGACCCCATCCATCGCTAGCGCGATGGGTGGGCCACCCGTCGCAGCAACCACCTTCGTCCCGCACTCCCGACACAGCCGGTCTTTCGGCACGGTCCGTTGACCAAAGCGTGCTCATCGTAGATATTGATGGTCAGGTATGAACGCCCAGAGGATCATTTTCCTGCTTGCTTCAAGCGTCACCGGGATGTTCTTGCCGTCCTGCGGCCAGCTGCCTTCAAGGGATACAACGGCTTCGGGGACAATTGAAATCCAAAGCATATTGGATGCGCCGATTCTGATTGATATCGAGTCCGTTAAGTCCGATTTCATTACGGCCAACATGGAGCGTATCACGCTTAACTATTCAATGGTGGATTCACAGAATATTAGAACGAGCGCACGATTAATGTTGTATTTGGAGGATACTTTTCGAGGTATTCGGGAGCTGCCCGTTTACGCTTTTGGCGGCAACGGCAATTCCGCCAATCTTCATTACACGGAGAGTAATGTCGATTGGTTTGAAGCCTATTATGCTGTAATGGTGACTTCTGGGAACCTTATGATCCATCACTTCTACTACGAGAATCGATGGTTGGAGGTGGAGTTTTCATTAGATAGAGGGGCTGCGACGTCTGCAGATGATGAAGACCTTACTATTAGCGCAACCGGGTCATATAGAGGACCTGTCGAGTAGGCCATAGGGGTCCACGAGGTCAGGTTTTGGATCACATCGCCCCCCGCATTCTGGACAAACGGCCGGGTGGCCCATCCATTGGCCGGAGCCAATGGGTGGGGTCGCGATGATAGAGGGCGTGCGCGTCGCGGTTTTGTAAGACATGCATAGCCTCCTTGCCCGAGCATTCACCACCGAATTGGCCAACTCCCATCCCAGTCCATCTTCAAAACACTGCGATCACTAAATTCATAGAATCGATAACTGCTCCACTTCCAATCGGCAGCGTCGCGCACCAAGCCGCGCGTCATGGGGTTTTTATGACAATAGTCGAGCTTCTCGTGCAAGACCTCGCGAGTGAAGATGTTGCGATCATAGCCGCGGGCGTTCATCACGTCCTGCTTTTCAAACTTCCCCGTGGCCCATTGGTTGAGCGGGGCCGACCATAAACGACCTCGTAGCCGCCACACTTCGCGCAACCGACGCTTGCCTTGCCGCCCGACAAACTCCTTGAAACATTGTAGC
>JBKJYI010000062.1:0-8600 GCA_046715855.1 Phycisphaerae bacterium | reverse complement strand
CTAAGTGCAAGGCCGCTTGGATATCTTCCTTCTTAAGCTGGGGATAACTGCTAAGGACTTGCTCGATTGAGTCCCCGTCTGCGATGCTTCCAATGACCACGCTGATCGGAACGCGCGTCCCGGCAATGCATGGATCCCCATGGTGTATGGTAGGGTCGATACTAATTCGTTTACGCCATTCGTTCAATGCAACCATCGAGAAGCTCCTCGGTGCTTTATGCTTCTTCGTATCCTTCTATGCCCTAATTCGATTCGCGGACAATAGCAATACCACTCCCCACAAGGCATGAATCCCAAAGGCCGCCGCGATCCTGCTCCAGGAAGCGTACTGAATGTCCAATGCTCCCGTTTGCGTCCAAAGCCAGATGCCCACCGCCGTCGCGATTGCCGCCAGCAAGACAACGACGCCGGCAAACCTCGTAATCCCGCGCGCTTTAGCCGACATCGCCAGGCCAAGAAACGCGAAGAGCAACGTCAGGCCGCCCATACCCAGTCGCAGATGCTCGACTTTGTACCCGGTCTTGTACTCCTGCCAAATTTCCCAGCTGATCCAACCCAAGGTCCCCGCCAGAATGAGCGTGCATAGTACTCCCAGCACGCGAACCCAAGCTCCGGCCGGATACCCAAGCCACGCCCCCGCTGCCAGCGCAACGGCGCACGCTCCACTTGTCGCCAGGGCCAGCCAACCCAGAGCGGTAACCGGTACGAGCCATTGTGCAGTCTTACCGCTCCAACGCGAAACGATATCGCCCGGGGTGCTTTGGCCCGGCGGAATTTCCAACTCGTCTGCTGCCATGCCGGGTGGCGCCGACGTAATTCCAAATGGATTTGCGGCGAAAGATGCCGGCACATCCATGGGCGTTTTCTTGATGATCGTGGTTCCAAGAAACGGGTCGGCCATCTGCCACGTGACATAATACATGGCCCCCGCAACCACCAGGTTTAGTAGGCCTCCCAAAAAGAACATCGACCCGCGTCCCCGCGCCGCAGTGGTGCTGGAAGTACGTACCACTGCGCCGCGCCGCCTGCGCTGCGAGGCGTCATAGACAACCTTGATCTCAAACGGGGCCGACGTCATTACTTGGGCCACTCGCGCGGGCCGACGCTCGTCAAATGTCCACCCGAATCAATGGGATAGCTCGAGAAGTATTGCGCGATGGTTTCCGATGTGATGGCGTCCACTTCCGCAAGAGTCTCATCGACCGTGCGCGGCGCTCCGTAATGCTCCAGATCATCCATGATCTGCGTCAAACGGTAGTAGGGGGCCTCGGCTTCAATCGCCAGCCCGGTCCGGCGTTTGTTCTTCACCCGCTCCACTTCATGTGCGGCCACCGGCTCCCTCATGATCCGACGGGCCTCTTCGCGCATCGCGTCGACCAACTGCTCGACGCGCTCGGGCTCGCAGGCCCCAAACAGAAGCATCACTCCACAATCCGTGTAGGCCAGGTGATGGACGCCCGCTCGAGGCGAGATTCCCTGCTGCACAATATCCCAGAAAAACCGCGAATTTTCGCCGCCCAGAATCGACGCGGCCGCCGACGAAGTCTCCGCCAGCGGGTCACGCGCTCCAATCGACGGATAACTCAGCGCCACCACTTGCTGCTTGAATTGTGGGACAACAAGCACGTCCGTGCCCCTGTGAATTTGAGGGGCCGTGCGAGCCGCGCACGCACCGGACCGCTCCCACGAACCGCACAGCCTGTCCGCTTCCGCAATGACCTCGCTGGGGTCGACGTTGCCCGCCACGATGAGGTACATGTTGTCTGGCGCGTAGCAGCGTTGAAAATAGTTCCACATCTGGTCGCGGGTCAGCGCTCCGACGGTTTCTTCATATCCCAGGATCGGCCAGGCGAGCGAATGTCCCTCGAACACTTTTTCCTGCAAAAAGTCGAACGTGACGTGTTCGAGATTGTCCTTGGCCATCGCGATCTCTTCGAGGATGACATTTTTTTCCGTGGTGAATTCGTCTTCGGGAATCCTCGAACGCATCATGTCGGCCAGCAGTTCCATCTGCCGGGCGATGTCGGCCTTGCGGACCCACCCATAATACACCGTGCGATCTTCGCTGGTGAACGCGTTGTACGTGCTGCCCATCAGGTCGAAGTCCACGGTGATGTCCCGCCAAGTTCGTTTGGAGGTCCCCTTGAACATCATGTGTTCGAGAAAGTGCGACACCCCGGCCAGGTCCCGGGTCTCGTCGCGCGCCCCGGTTCGCACCAGGAATCCCGCCGCCGCACTCTTCACGTCGGGCATTCGCTCGATCACGACCTGCAGGCCGTTGGCGAGCGTGTGCAACATATATTGCTTGTCCGCCATGACCATTGCTCTAACTCCAGCGAGCTGAGATCCGTTTGGCCCGATCCGAACAATCGGTCGCTCAGGCTTCGAAGGACAATAACTCCGCAAATCCCCGGTGGGAAGACTCGATTACGATGTAAGAAAATTCATGCCATAACTAGGACTCTTACAGGACTTTGCATCAATGATGGCACCGGCAGACGGTCCGCCAGTAGTGACAGCCGCCGCCTCGCCGTTCAAATAACCGCCAGCGGTATTGCTGAACATTGCGATGCACCTATACTACGCCCTCTTGCGGTCCTCTGGCGCGGGGGGCGCAAACGTGCGTGTCTTCGACGTGTTACGAAAACCTATTGTGGAAAGGAAAACTCAATGTCTCGATGTATGTCGTTTGGTCGTCCGGTTGCATTTGCTCTCCTGTTTGCTTCGGGCTCGCTGTTCTTGCCCGGTTGTCCGACTCCTCCTCCAGCCAATCAGGATCCCACGGCCAACGCTGGCGCGGATCAAAACGTTGACGCCGGCGATGCGGTAACTCTCAATGGGTCCGGCAGTTCGGATTCCGATGGGGATACCCTCACTTTCGCATGGACACAAACCTCTGGCACGTCCGTGAACCTGGCCAACGCCAACACCAGTACGGCCACCTTCACCGCCCCGAACGCTGACGCCACGCTTGTTTTCCGGCTTACGGTGAACGATGGCAACGGAGGCACGGACTCGGATACGGTCACTGTCAATGTGGAGGCGGACGATCCCGGAAACGATCCTCCGACCGCCGATGGCGGTGACGATCAGACGGTGGCCGGTGGCAACACCGTGACGCTTGACGGCTCGGGCAGCGATGACCCCGATGGTGACGCACTCACCTTTGAATGGACCCAGACGTCGGGAACGGCAGTGATCATCAACGATGACGATGAAGAGACCGCAACGTTTACCGCCCCTGACGAGAACGTCACCCTGGTTTTCGAACTCACCGTCGATGACGGAAATGGTGGTACCGACACGGACTCCGTAACCGTGACGGTTACTCAAAACGCCCTGCCGCGACTCTTCATTGCCAACTTCGCCGGCAACAGCGTAACTAGCTATGCAAACCCCTCTACGGTCAATGGCAACGTCGTACCGAACACCAATCTTCAGGGTGCACAGACGCAGTTGAATGCCCCGGCCGATATCGTCGTCAATGCCGCCAACCAGCTTCTTGCGTCCAATTTTGGCGGGCAGTCCATCACCAGTTATGACAACGCCGATGAGACCAATGGCAACCTGGAACCCGATGGCAATGTTACCGGAGCCGCCACCCAACTGCTCAACCCGGTCTCTCTCGCAGTAAACACAGCGGAAGACCTTGTTTTCGTGGCTGAATTGGTCAACGATGACATCCTTGTCTTTGCCGACACCACGGAAAGCTCGTTTAACGGCAATCGCGCACCCACGCGGACCATATCAAGCGGTGATCTGGATGAGCCCTTGGGCATTAACTTTGGCGCCAACGACGATCTCTATGTTGCAAACGGCGGACCCAGCGATAACGTCGTCGTTTTTGCCAACGCCAGCAATCGCAACGGCACGATAAGCGCCGATCGCGTAATCGAGAGTGCTGAATTCGACCAGCTGTTCGACGTATTTATTGACGGCGACGACAATATGTTCGTGGTTGATGCGGCTGACGGCGAAATTTACATCTTCGAGAACGCCGCCTTGCTCAATGGAGTGGTGACGCCGGACTTTACCCTTACCGTGCCACCCGCCGTGCAGCTAACCGCCATCGCGGTCGACTCCAACGACACAGGCTACATCGTCGATGCCACCGCCAATGCGATCTTTTCCTATGACAATATCAGCACCCGCAACGGCGCGCTTAATCCCGACCGCGAGATTTCTGGCGCCCAGACACAATTGGCGACACCCATTCGCGTGTTCCTGACTGAATAGTCGGGAACCCATAAATCTCTTTCCGAAGGCCCGCGGGACATCCATCTCGCGGGCCTTTTTTGTTGATACGGGATTGTTGCGCAAAACGGCACGACGCCTTGCCAATCACATATAATCGGCTGCGGGTGGGCGATGCTGACCGCTTTGTACGCTTCCAATCGTCCTCACTCTTGCGGGTTCCATCACTGTTGGTAATTCTTGGAGTTGCCGAGCCCCCAGCAGTCGCGTGGGCTATCGATAACAAGATGCGAGTAACTCTTCTTAGCCTGATCGTCTTGCTATCAGCACCGGCATGGGCCGCGCCCAAGCCTGCCGGGAAGGAAAGCGCGTCCAGGTTGGTGCGTGAAGCCAACGAGCTTTTGCTCGCTGACAAGCCCGCTGAAGCCTTGCGCACCTACGAACAAGCTCAAACGTTAAAGCCGGATGCCCGAGAGATTGCCTTCGACCAGGCCCTCGCCCACTACCGGCTCGGCGAACTGGACAAAGCCCGCGAAGCCTTCACTCGCGCCGCCGGGGGCGCAGGCGACAAGCTGGCCGACGACGCCCAATACGGCTTGGGCACCTGCGACCACGCCGAAGCACTGACCGCGCAGGATCCCAAGGAGGCCGTGCCCAAGATCGAAAACGCCATGCGCCAATATCAAAACGTCCTCGCCAACCAGCCCGATCACGCCGCAGCCCGCGACGCCAACTTGAAAGCCGCGTCCTATTGGCGGCAACTCAAGCAGCAGGTGCAGCAACAACAGGAACAGCAGCAAAACCAGGACCAGAACGAGCAAAACCAAAACGAGGAGCAAAAGCAGGATCAGCAATCCAGGCAGGAGCAGCAGCAATCCGAGCAGAACAAGCAAGACCAGCAAAAGGAATCACAGGCCCAGCAAGATCAACAAAAAGAACAACAGGAAAAACAGCAAGAGCAGGAGCAGAAGGCCTCCGCTCAGAAAGAAGAGCGCGAAAAGCAGGAGCAATCAGCCGAAGAAAAAGAAGAAGCCTCGCGCGACCAGGCGGAGCGCAAACTTCGCGAAATGGTCCAGGCCATGCGCGACCGCAAAAAGCATCGCCGCGAAGAAACCAAAACTCCCACCTATCGCCCCACGGAGAAGGACTGGTAATGCGTCGGTGCGTGTTTCAAAGATTGAGGAATTTGATCACGCAAGCGGTTGCTTGCCGTCCCGTTAGGGACGCTCTGAAAATTGCCCAGCGTTTCAACGCTGGGACGAGGCCAAGTTGCACGCAAAGTCCCGTAGGGACGAATGATCCTGCGAGGCGAACGATCCTTGCTTTCTGGGCGGTTTTAATATCCTGCTCCATCTCAAGTTTCGCTCAGGCACAGCAAGTCGAACTGCAGATCGAAGCCCGCACCCTCCAGGAAGGCGAGTCCGTCGATCTCACGCTCATCTGCACCAACACCGGAGAGCCGGGCGCGCCCCAATTCGACGCTCCTCCCGGACTCGAACTGCGTCTCCTCAACCCCACGCCCGCTCGCGCCTCCATGGTCAGCCTGGTCAATGGCCGCCGCTCCGAAACCACCACGCACACATTTTCCCTGCGGCTAACCGGTATCAAGGCCGGCTCCTACACGCTCGCTCCCATCGTTGTCCCCGCCGGCGGTTCGACATACCAGACCGATTCCATCCCCATCACGGTCACCAGGCCCGCTGTCGAAGCGCAAAAGGACGGCGACAAGCTCGTCTTCGCACGCATCTCCGCCCAGCCCACCTCGCTCTACATCACGCAATCTGTCGAAGCGACATTGATGCTGGCCATTCGCAAATTCGAGCGAGACGGCCAGCCCGTCGAACTCGGCAACATGCTTCAGCTCGTTGACGCCGCCGGTTCCGACCTCGCGGGGTTCGGAACACGTTTCAATTCCAGCGAGATCACCTTCGCCGACTCCAACGGTCAGCGACACGCTTATTTGGTATATCGCCAGACCAGGGAAATCCGCGCCGAACAGGCCGGCGCCATGACCGTCGGCCCCGCATTCTTCAAGGTGAATTACCCCGTCTCGTTGCGGCGATCTCTTTTCGGCGGCTATGAAGTCGCCCAACACCGCCGCGAATCAGCCCGCGCCGCCCCCATCCAAATCGAAGTAAAAGCCCCACCGGCTGAAAACCGGCCTTTCGACTTCGGCGGCGCCATCGGCCAATACGAATTCAGCCTCACCGCTAAGCCGCTGCGAGTCGAACAAGGTCAGCCCGTCACCCTCGCCATCGCAATCAAAGGCGACCCGCTCGACGGCGTCGCCGGCCCCGACTTAAAGCTTTACCCCGAACTCGCCGCCCGTTTCGATTTCTCCCCCGAGGAATCGCCCGGAGAAAAA
This sequence comes from Phycisphaerae bacterium, assembly GCA_046715855.1. Taxonomy (GTDB): domain Bacteria; phylum Planctomycetota; class Phycisphaerae; order UBA1845; family UBA1845; genus CAZAMB01. Next base: position 2,041 of record JBKJYI010000062.1, on the reverse strand, counting down.
GAAGGCAGCGCCAAAGTTTTTCGCCGCGCAATCTTTCCCCGCCGCGAAGGCGAACAGGTCATCCCCGCAATTTCCTGGTCCTATTTCAACCCGGCCACGCAACAATATGTCACGCTCACCAGCTCTCCGATACCAATCGTGGTCGATCCCTCCGCCGCCCCCGATACGATCACGCCGTCGGGTGACGAGCAATCGGCTGCGGTGACCGCGCTCACCAAAACCACTGGTGGAATCTCTCCCAACATCGTGGATGCCCGCAGGGTGCTGATCGATCACGAATTGCGGCCGCCCCCAGCTGTTCTTGGTGCGGCGGTTGCTCTTCCCCCGGCCCTATGCTTCGCAGCCATGTTAATTTCCTGGCGCGGCGCTCGAATGCGCGGCGACGTGAATTTCGCCCGACGCCGCGCCGCCGCTCGCAATGCCCGCACGCGAATTAACAGATCGAGAAGCTCTCCCGCATCGAACGGGCACCTTCACGAACTTGCGAAAGCACTCACCGGCTTCATCTCGGATCGCTTCGGCCTGCCGCCTGGCGCGCTAACTCCGGGCGACGCTCAAAAAATCATCGCCGATCGCACGGGCGATGCGGTTTTGGCCGCAGACGTCGCCGGCTTTCTGGCGTCGTGCGACATGGCTCGATTCGCCGGCAATTTCTCAGCTTCGGCTAGCCCGGCAAATCCGCAGAAGCAGGCAGCCGAGTTGATCGATCAAATCGAGAAGGCAGCCCGATGACAACAATGGGCATCCCGCTGGATATCCGCGCTCGCGTCGTGTGCCACTGCTCTGTGAGCAGTGCGCCGTGCGCGAATTGCGCCCCAGGAGATGACCCGCGTCCACGGCGCCCACCCGCCGTAGCGCAGTCAATCCTCGAGATTCGTGCCCTTCTGGGGTTGATGGCTTTTTCGATCGTGCTAATGCTGGGCACTGACTCGGCCCTGGCTGCCCCGCCGCCGGCGCTCACCGCCGAGCTCGACCGCGCTGCCGAAGAATTCGAACAGGCCCAGGAGCTGCGCTCTGCCAACCCGGACGGTGCAAAACACTTGCTCAAGTCCGCAGCGCAGCGTTTCGAAAGTCTCGTCGCCGCCGGGGTCGACAACGGCTACCTCGAATACAACCTGGGAAACACCTACCTCCAGCTCAGCGACGTTGGGCGCGCCATCCTCCACTACCGCCGCGCCCAGCGCCTCATTCCCCGCGACCCGCTCCTCGCCGAGAATCTGGCCGTCGCCCGCACACGCTCTCTGCTAAACATCCCGCCCGCCCGCAGCGGCGCCGTCTATCGCAGCCTGTTTTTTTGGCACTACCAGACCTCGCCTTCAGGCCGTTATGTGGTCGCTCTGATCGCGTACTTTTTGTTCTGGATTCTCCTCGCCCTCCGCGCGCTTTTTCCCAGGACAGGCCTGCTCATGGCTGCCATTCTCGCGGCCACAGTGTGCCTTGCGTCCGGCGGCTCGCTGGCCATTCAGCGCTGGCAGGATCGTACCGCCCCCGACGCCGTGGTCATCGCCAACGACGTCCCTGTCTACAAAGGCCCCGCAACCACCTACCAAAAACAATTCGAGCAACCCCTCCAGGCGGGCGTGGAGCTTCGCGTTCGCGAGGAACGAGGCGACTGGCGGCGCATCGAACTTTCCGACGGCTCCACCGGCTGGGTCCCGCGAAGCGCTATCGAACTCGTCCCACGACCGCCCGCCTCCACCACCGAAGTCAGCCTGCTGACATCCTAGTGCGCGAATCCATTTGTGGGGTGGCATGCCCAAGCCCAGCCTTAACGGGCGCCGGCATGGAATCGCGAAGGCATGGCGGCGCTTCGCTTGACCCTGCCACCCTCAAGTGGATGGGACGACTTGTCCTCTGCTGCTTGTGTACCGACCCTTATTTCCGCTACGATTCTTCGTCGTCTGTGCATTGGGGGGTTCGCCTTGATCTCCAAAATCATAGCCCTGATCGCCTTGATCCTCTTCCCGCTCAATATCACCTTCTGGTATCGCAGCCATTCCCACCCCGTCCGCTACCGCTTCGACGTCACCCTCTACAAATC
>JBKJYI010000061.1:0-4910 GCA_046715855.1 Phycisphaerae bacterium | reverse complement strand
ACACTGTGATACTCGCCCGCTGCGACGGCTGTGAACCCTGAATTCGGCTCGGGAACGATCGATTGACCGTAGTGTGGGCCGTCTGATTGACCCGGTCCGCCCGCTCCCCACGCTACGATGGACCCATCGGCTTTCAACCCGAGGGTATGAAACCAACCCGCAGCTGCGGCCACGAAATCAGCATTAGGTAGTGGAACATCAGATTGCACATAATTATTGTTTCCCCATACGACAAGCGAACCATCGGATTTGAGTGCCACACTGTGACCATAACCGCTCATAACTTTCAAGAAATCACTATTCGGTTCCGGAACATTGATCCGCCCAGTCGTGCCATTGTTTCCCCACCCCACGATTGACCCGTTCGACTTGAGTCCCAGGCTGAAAAAACCACCGGCGGTAATGGCGATGAAATCACTATTGGGCACAGGCGGATCAGTTTCGCCGTATTCGTTCCGTCCCCAGCTAACCACGGACCCATCGGCTTTCAATCCAAGACTGTGAAAGGTGCCCGCAGCAATCGCCACGAAACCCGAGTCAGGCAAAGGAGTGTTGCATTGACCGTAATCACCATATGGAGGAAATTCGCATCCCCACGCCTCGATCGAACCATCGGCTTTCAGACCCAGACTGTGGTAACCGCCTGCCGCTACGGCTGTAAAATCAGTGTTGGGAGGTGCTACATTGACCTGTGCGAAGCTTGAGCTTCCCCAAGCCACGACCGAACCGTCTTGCTTCAGCCCGACGCTGTGAAACTCACCTCCCGCGACAGCGACGAATCCTGAGTTGGGCGAGGGAGTGGCCGTTTGCCCGAAGTCGTTTCGTCCCCACGCGACCACCGAGCCGTCTGTTTTCACTCCCAGACCGTGGGCCGTACCGGCAGCAATTGCGACGAAACCCGTGTTGAAGGGTGGAACACTCCCTTGGCCGTAGTTGTTCTTTCCCCACGCAATGATGGAGCCATTCGCCCTCAGCCCCAGGCTGAAGTACTCTCCCGCCGCGATTCCCACGAACACCGTGTTGGGAGGTATGTTCAGCTGTCCCCATCCGTTCCCTCCCCAAGCCACGATGGCGCCGTTGGCCCTAAGTCCAAGAATGTGATCGTCTCCAGCAGCGATGGCGACAAAGCCAGAATTCGGCGAGGGTACCTGATAAGCGCCGGCCCCGGCGTATTCCCCCCAATGCACAACCGAGCCGTCGGACTTCAAACCCAAACTAAATCCTCGTCCAGCCGCGATCGCTGCAAAATCCGAATTGGGAGCAGGAATATCGCATTCCCCGTTGTTGTTCGATCCCCATGCAACGATGGAACTGTCGTCCTTCAGTGCCAGATTGTGCCACCGACCCGCCGCGACCGCTGTGAAGCCAGTATTGGGCGCGGGAGGATAGGCTGCTACACCGAAATCATTCTCTCCCCACGCGACGATTGATCCGTCAGCTTTAAGAGCGAGACAGCGGTTTCCACTCGCTGCGACGGAAGCAATTCCGTGCGAAAGGTCGGCGGACACGACGTGCGCGCCCCACTCAACGAGCGAACCAGTATTTGCTTGCGGACCTGTGGATCGGTTGTCAGAGTAGGAAGGGTTCGACGGGTTCTCTGCCGCGCTTCCTAGAACCATGCAAGGCCCCAGGCAACTCCAAATGATGAGAATATTGCGCATCGATTACGCTCACGGCGTTCACTTGCTGATAGGCGTTTATTGTAGTTGTTTCTCCCCTATGGGAACAAGGCGGGAATCCGACAGGTCACACGGGTCCTCTTTTTGACCTGGTCCGCACCGAACCATAGGTCTACTGGCCGACTGGCCACCGATTCAGTTGTATCGATGCTCGGGCCATCATTCTCAGGCGATTCGCCAATCACTTTAATTCGCCGTAACTTGGTCACGATTCGGCATGAAAATGCGCAGCGCATGTTATGTCAGGTATCAAGGCGGAGGGTCCGCCTTGGAGGCTGTCATGCCGAGCGCAGCGAAGCATCTCGGATGCACAAAATGCAAGACTTACAGCTGAAACTCTTCACCGTGCTGCCTCGTTGCCTTGCAACCCCGCGCCTTCTGTGTCTTCTGTGGATCGTCCCAACAAAAAAAATCACACTTCGAACCCATCTTTCAGTGCGACTCGAAATGAAAATCGACAATCGCAAATCGCAAACCGACAATCAATCCAGCATGAAAAAGACACCCACGAACCTGCTGGCCATCGCCGACGAGCTTTCCGCAAGCCTCGCCAGGATGCGCTTTTCCGGAGCGGTAACGCACGTCTACAACCCGCTGGAATATGCCCGCGAGGTTTTCGGCGAGTACGCGCGTCGGTATGGGGCCGCGACCAAGGAAGCCGTACTCGTGGGCATGAACCCCGGCCCGTGGGGCATGGCCCAGACCGGCGTGCCCTTCGGCGAAGTAAGCGTCGTCCGCGATTGGATGAAGCTCGCAGGCACAATCGGCAAGCCGCCGCGCGAGCACCCGGCCAGGCGCGTCCTCGGCTTCGATTGCCCGCGAAGCGAAGTAAGCGGCAAGCGCCTCTGGGGCTGGGCGCAGCAGCAATTCGAAACGCCTCAGCGCTTTTTCCAGCGTTTCTATGTCGCCAACTACTGCCCGTTGCTGTTTATGGAATCCAGCGGCCGCAACCTCACCCCCGACAAGCTCTCAGCACTCGAGCGCGCGGCTCTCGAAGCAGCATGTGACGCGGCGCTGCGCAAAACAGTCGAACTTCTGCAACCACGATTTGTCATCGGCGTGGGCAACTACGCCGAGAAGTGCGCACGGCGCAGCCTCGCCCGCATGAACGTGAACATTGGCCGCATCCTACACCCCAGCCCGGCCAGCCCCTCAGCCAACAAGGATTGGGCCGCGCAGGCTGCCAAGCAAATGAAGGAGCTAGGCCTTGTCTTTTGAGATCCCATGAACGGGTGGCATGCCCAAGCCCAGCTTCACCGGGCGCCGGCATGTACTGGGAATCTCATGGCGGCGCTGCGCTTGGCCATGCCACTCTGTGACTCGCTGTCGGGGGTGCTAGTTTTTGGAGAAACCGTGACTGCCGATGCGATAGGCCGTACTCAAGGCAAGAAGGACAAACAGGATGTCGAGTGGGCTGAACATGGTTTGGAAGAAGCCTGAAGCCAGCGCGCCAACCATTTCCCTGGATTCTGCTTTGCTGGAAGCCTGTTGGCGCTCCCTGTATATCTGCTCCTGCTGCGCCTCGATCTCCCGAACCTTCTGTGCATGTTGCTCTTTGGGAATCGCATCGACCTTGGCCTTTGCCTCCGTGTATAGCTGCATCCATTCCGCGCCGCCGGGCGTCCAATACGATTCGTCGGGATTTTTGGGCAACGCCTCGCGGCGTTTTTCGACTTCGAGTTCCACGTGGGCGTATAACAACTGGTCGCGCAGAAATGCCGCGTCCGCTGATTTTCCACTCTTTTCCCATTCGTCGAGCTTCGCCGTTTCCTCCACGAGTTGCTCGTGCGTGAGCGGGTCCAGTTCTTTCTTCTGCCCTTCGGCCAGCACGCGCCGAGCATCCCAATCGTATCGGGAAACGCCGTCGCGATCTGCGTTTCGGCTTGTGCGATGGAAAGCCAGACGGTCACGCATTCCGTCGTCCTCGCGCTTGAGTTCGATTTTCTTGAGCTTCGCAACGCGCTCGTCGGAACTCAATTCTTTCACGTCGTCGAGTGCGGTTTGATAGCGCTCCTTCCAGACTTTGTCGGAAATGTCCCACTCCTCGACATCAAGATCGTCGAGGTCTCCCATGTCCGCAGGCGGATCGTCGCGGATGTCCTCTTCGATGAACTCATACACCAGCCGGTCGTGCACGTATTTGCTGTCTGCCCACCGTCCGCCCGCGTGCCATTCATCCAACTCTTTTTCGCGAACTTTGAGCTGCGTTTCGGGAAGCAGCCGAAGCTTGCGCTCGCTTCTGTCGGCCAGTTTTTCCCGCTGCGAATCGTTCCACTTCAAACCCTTCGCCTCGGCCTCGCGCTGGGCCTCGTGCCAGGCGATTCTCGATCGAAGGCGACCTGCGTCGGTAAAACTTTCCGCGTCCGAAGCCTCTTCGTCCTGGTATTTTTGGACGAGCGCCCCCACTTCGGAATCTGGCATTTTCTCGATGCGCCTCTCGGTTTCGTCATACACCGAATCCCATTGTTTTTCGCGTTCTTTGGGATCCCAGATTTTCCGCTTGTCGAGTTCTTCCTCGGTGTACCGCTGAATCAGATGGCCGCGCTGAAGCGTGACATCGCTGGTGTCGCCGGTGATGACGGCATAGACGACGAAGATGAAGAACGCGGCCTTGCCCAGAAGAATTCCCCCGAGCGAAATGGCGGCCGCCACAATTCCCGCGCGAGTGTTGTATTGCCGGTAACCCAATGCCATGCCGGCTCCGGCAAAAAAGCCGATAGCCCAGGCGATCCAGCCGATCTCGTAGTTGGTGGCGATGCCAATGCCCAGCCAGATGGCTGCGCCCACAACTGCCCCGACGCCGCTCAGGGTGCAGCCCAGCAGAAACGTTCCCGCGCTTCTAGCCAGTTTTGCTACTGCGGACACCGAAACTTTCGTGGGCGAAACTCGGCGACCGGTGCGCGTGTCGTACCCACATGCCACGCACATAACCGCGCCGGCAGCAATGGGCTTGCCGCACAGCGGACAAGGGCTGCCGGGTTGGTTCGAGACGGACGGTGGAGTTCTTGGCGCGGGCGCCTTTGGTTTGACTTCCCGCTCGGAGGGTGAGTCCTCATCCGAGGTGTCGAGCGGGGTCAATTGGAAAGGCGAGTCTTCTTCCTGGGCGACGAAAACAGTTTCACACTTGGGGCACTTGATTTTTTTGCCAATGGCTTGTGGAGGAACCTTCAGGCCGGCCCCGCAGTCGCAATAAATCTTCATGATTCTCTGCTTGACTCCGGTTGCTAAGTA
>JBKJYI010000060.1:0-2554 GCA_046715855.1 Phycisphaerae bacterium | reverse complement strand
TCGCAATTCTTCGGCGCGTTGACGCATCCTGCGGCCGGATCGCACGAGTCATCAGTACACGCGCTCCCGTCGTCACAGGAAATACCGGAATGCGAGCAGGAACCATTCGTGCACGTATCACCTGTACAAGCGTCGCCGTCGTCGCACTCGGCATCGCTAGCACAGGCGATAACGTCGCAGTTGCCCGTGGCGGGATTGCACTGCTCGCCGGGCGAGCATTCCTTCGGATCGTTCGTGCAGCCCGTCGCGGAATCGCAGGAGTCGCTGGTACATGCATTGCCGTCATCGCAGCTTACGCTTTCGTGGGAACAGCCGCTCGCCACATCGCACGAGTCGATCGTGCAGGCGTTGAAGTCGTTGCAATCCGCCGCGGTCTGCACGCAGCCCAGCAGGGAATCGCACGAATCATCGGTGCAGGCATCCCCATCGTCGCAGTGAACCTCGTCGTGCTTGCAGCCGTCATCAGGATCACAAGAGTCCGTCGTGCAGGGGTCGCCGTCGTCGCACGCGGCGTCGGAGGTGCAGCAATTCTGGGCGATGCAAGCCTCAAGGTTGGCATGGGCCGCGGCGGCACAGTCTTCGCTGCTGCCGCCGTTGCTGACGCAATCGTGGAAGCCATTCTCAGCCTCTTGGGCGCATTCGTCACCGCAGCCGTCGCCTTCGGGCGGGACGTCGCCGCAGTTGGCCGCAACGCATGCGTCGTATTCAGCGTTGGCACTCGCCGCGCAGTCCTCTGAGTTGCCGCCTGCGTCCAAGCAGGCTTGGAACGCGTCCTCGGACTGGTTCTGGCAGTCTTCTTCACAGCCTATCGGAGTCGGGCCGCAAAGCGCCGCAACGCAGCCGTTATATTGGTTGCTTGCCTGGGTGGCACAATCAGCCGGCGATCCACCATTGCCCAAACAATCGTAAAACACATCTTCCGCCTGGTCCTGGCAAGCTTCTTCGCAATCCGTTGGAGTTGCCGTACAGTTTACTTGCACGCAGGATTCATACCGTGCGTTGGCCGCAGCGGCACAGTCCGACGGCGTCCCACCGTCGCTAATGCACTGATGAAACACGTCCTCGGATTCATCCAGGCAGGCCTTCTCGCAATCCGATGTCCCGCCGCCGCACAGGGCAGCGGTACAGCCCGAATAATATGTCTCGGCGTTGGCAGTACACTCTGCCTCGGTGCCGCCGTCGCTGAGGCATTGATAGAAGATGTCTTCGGCCTTATCGGCGCAGCTCTCTTCACAGCCGGTCATATCGCCGCCGCTCGCCGCGACAAACTGAGGCGGTTGTGGTCTGACGTAGCGGTTCAAAACGCCGCGCCCTTTCTTCGCCTCAGGTTTTCCAATTCGGTCGCGCTCTACGGCTTGAACAACTGTCACCATGCTCAGACAGCACAACGTGATCCAAAGCTTTCGTCCTATTCTCATTTGCTTCCCTCCGATTTTCACCGTTTCAATTTCCTGCCCGTCTTGCGCTGAAAACAATCGGGCGTCCAACTGTCAAAACTGTCCCTGAATCGTTCTTGAGTCCGAAAAGGTCACCAATATTCTCATGGGCACAGCGGCACGAACGCCGTGCCAAGCTAATAGGAATAGCGAGGAAACCTCCCCAGGTGGTCAAATAATTTCCTGTTTTCGATTATAGAAACCCTCGGATGGGCGCTTCCTAGTCACGTTTTGCAGCCAAGATTTGTAGGGCAGTGTTGCATTGCTAGAATACCAAAAGTGTTCTTCAATGCTTGAAAAGGGAAGAGGATGACGCCCGATCATGCTGGACAGGCAGGTGGCGGTACCGGCGGATCCTTCGGGTTTGACCCCGATCGGAGCCCTACGACCGCGTTTTTCTTCCGCCGGTTCTACGACGAGATTCGGGCTTTGGCCGGATATCACCTTTCTCGGGAAAGGGACGACCACACACTCCAGGCTACGGCCCTTGTTCACGAAGCATACCTACGGCTTCGCGGTCAGTCGGCGGCCGGAGAACATCAGCGAACGCGGTTTTTTTCGATTGCCTCTGAGATGATCCGGCGGATTCTCGTCGACCACGCACGGCAACGAAACACCCTGAAGCGCGGCGGTAAGCGAAGCCGGGTAGTGTTTGATGAGCTCACTGTAGAGGATTTTGGTGAAGAAAAGATCGATGTTCTTAGCCTTGACCTGGCCCTCGCGGAGTTGGCGAAGTTGAACGCGCGACAGGCGAAGGTGGTTGAATTGCGGTTTTTTGGAGGGATGTCGATCGAGGAAACGGCAGACGCACTGGGGGTGTCCGTGGGAACGGTAAAGGGTGATTGGCGTTTTGCGCGAGCGTGGCTACGGGTTTGGCTGGCCCGGTGAGAGCCTCAACCCAACCTTGGACGAGCTTGAAATTTTTGACCGTCCCGGGGTTCCTTCACGCGATACTGTTGGGGTTCGTTTTCGTCGGCCCGCTTGGGTCCGGGTTGCGATTGGTTAGTACGCGGACGAGAGGGCCCCAAAGCAGAGTTGCTCCTACCGGAAGGAGGTAGGGCCGGAAGCGATGGTCGCGGGGGTTGCTGCTTAGAATGATCACATCCAAACGACATGAT
>JBKJYI010000059.1:0-2796 GCA_046715855.1 Phycisphaerae bacterium | reverse complement strand
TCACTAACCTGAGGGTGCGGCGTCGCGGAGCGGACCATCAGCGCCAAGGTTACAATCGCTGCCTTTGATTTTCCACGCCGCCTCGGGCGGAAGTGGCGGTATAAGATAAGCGTGAATCTTCGCGTTTTGCACGGTGGGTGGTTTGATGGATGAAATAGCTGCAAAGCCAAAACGCCGCAGCCGAGCCTGGGCGACGCTGCGCACCGTTCTTCGGGCGCGCATTACGGCCGGGCTCATCGTTATTTTGCGGATTTGGATCACCTACCAGCTGGTCAAGTTCGTTTTTGAGCTGATGCGTGACACTTCGCTCTGGACGGTGGAGACATTTCTGGCGACGAGCTGGGGCAACGCGTTTATTTCGCAGTGGACCGTGTCGCCCGAGACGATCAAGGAGCGAGGGCTTGAAGCGTTCGGCTGGCGAGGGCAATGGATCATCGGGTTCATCTGCGTCTTTCTGACGGTTTTTTTCCTGTACTCGATTGGAGTTCTGACCGCGAATTTCATAGGCCTGCGAGTGATCGCCGGAGTGGAACTTCTGCTCGCTCGGGTGCCGCTGGTGAAGACGGTTTATCGCGCAACCAAGCAGATTCTGGCGACCGTCGCGGGCGACCAATCGAAGAACTTCCAGCGAGTCGTTCTGGTGCCTTACCCGACCCGTGAGACCCGGTCGATCGGATTCGTCACGGCGATCACGCAGGATGCACAAACCGGTGAGGAGCTTTGCGCGGTGTTCATGCCTTGTACCCCCAACCCCACGACAGGCTTTGTCTTTGTGCTTCCGAGGTCGGAGCTGGTCGATCTGGAATGGACGGTGGAAGAGGCATTCAGCATGATCATGTCGGGCGGGGCGATTTTTCCCCCCACATCCATGTCGGCGCCAAGTCCGGTGTCTGCGATGCCGCAGACCATTGCGTCTACATAAGCCCAAAAGCCCTATTGTCCCCAAATTTTTATGTTGCGGTTCGGTTTGGACCTGCTATCTTTTTGCGTCGGCGCGGGTCTTGCGTGGTCAAACGCAATCCCCTATCTATGCGAATCGTTTACCTGCTGGCAGGCGTTGGCAACCCCTTTTGGGGACGGTCCCTGCGGCAGGTTTGGCTCCGGTGATCGCTGCCGGGCTGTGTCTATTAACCTAAGTAAAGAGATCATGACGCACATGAACAGGCTACCACTATCTACATTGGAACGCGCACAAAACTGGCTTGGCGCACACATTGGCATCCTAGCCGCCACCCTGGTCGCCATCATCACGGGGACGGTGCAGGCGAGCGAAGCGGATTTGGCGATTCCCGACCTCCACGAGGGAAAGTTCCATATCTTCGGCACGACGATCACGGCCTGGAATCTGTTGTTCTACGGCTCTTTTGTGATCGCCGGCACGCTGGGCATCAGCCTGTATTTACGGGCGCAGATTAAGAGGCTCCCAGCGCATCGTTCGATGCTCGCGGTGGCCGAAGTCATCTTTCAGACGTGCAAGACATATTTGATCCAGCAGGGCAAGTTCCTGCTGCTGCTGTTCCTCATCATCGGCTCGGCCATGACTTATTACTTCATCGGACTGCAGCATAAGACGGTCGGTACTGCCGCACTCGTCCTCTTCTTTTCCGTGATTGGCATGGCCGGTTCGTACGCCGTGGCGTGGTACGGCATCCGCATCAACACGTATGCGAACGCTCGAACGGCGTTTGCCGCCCTTCGCGGTGAGCCGTGGGACGTGGTCAATATCCCTCTGCGGGCCGGCATGTCGGTGGGCCTTTATTTGATTTCGCTCGAACTCATCATGATGGTCATCATTCTGCTGGCCGTTCCACGCGACATCGTCGGGATTTGCTTTCTGGGCTTTGCCATCGGCGAATCGCTTGGGGCGTCGGCATTGCGCATTGCGGGAGGCATCTTCACGAAAATTGCGGACATCGGCTCGGATCTGATGAAGATCGTCTTCAACGTCAAAGAAGACGACCCGCGCAACCCGGGCGTGATCGCGGACTGCACGGGCGACAACGCGGGCGACTCGGTCGGCCCGACCGCAGACGGCTTTGAGACCTACGGCGTCACTGGCGTTGCTTTGATCGCATTCATCACTCTCGCCGTCACCGAGCGCGCCGGTGTCGTGAATTACCTCGATTTGCAATCGAAGCTCATCGTATGGATCTTCGCCATGCGCTTCCTGATGGATTTCATGTCCGGCGCCTCTTACTTCATCAATCAGGCGATATCTGAAGCGAAGTACAAGGGCAAGAAAGACTTCAACTTCGAAGCTCCGTTAACCCGTCTGATCTGGATCGCGGCCATCCTTTGCATCTCGACTTCGTTTTTCATGAGCTGGCTGCTGATGAATGACCTGAGCGTCGTGATGATGAAGGATGGTCAGCAAGTGACGACCGCACTTCCTGACCTTTGGTGGCAGCTGGGTTTGATCATCGGGTTCGGAACGCTGGCGGCCGTGCTCATTCCGGAGTTCACCAAGATATTCACCAGTTCTCACTCCAAGCACGTTCATGAGGTGGTCACCGCGTCGCGTGAAGGCGGGCCGTCGCTGACCATTCTCTCGGGTATCGTGGCGGGGAACTTCAGCGCGTTTTGGATCGGTTTGCTCATCGCGGGCCTGATGTCCGGTGCCTATTATGTCAGCCAGCAGGGCATGGACATTATCATGGGCGGACACGGGTCGATCTTCGCGTTCGGGTTGGTGGCGTTCGGATTTCTTTGCATGGGCCCGGTGACGATCGCGGTGGACAGCTACGGTCCAGTGACGGACAACGCCCAGTCGATTTTTGAGCTGGCTCAAACCGAGCA
>JBKJYI010000058.1:0-5134 GCA_046715855.1 Phycisphaerae bacterium | reverse complement strand
ATCGCGGCGTCATTTCCGTACACGAAGACCGTGTCATCCGGCGAAGTCACGCGGGAGACGTTTGCGCCGTGGGCCTTGCCCCAGAAATCCCGGGTGTTGTACCGGGGCAACGTGATGTCCAATCCGTCTTTGGAAAGATAGTGCTTGTACTCACTGGCCAGCAACACGGCCACGATCAAGCCGGAGGCGACGACGGCCACCGCCGCAGTGCGCTTCCGTCGGGTGAGGAGTTCCGCGGAGGCGTGCAACAGCGCGACCATGAAAAGCGAGACGGCGATCACCGCGGGCGGAATGAGCAGGTAGTAGTAATGCGGCCAGAAACGTCCGGGCAGGCAGATGGCGACGTAGGCGGCCAGGACCAGAGCGGCGATCTGCACGATGGGCGCGATGGGACGGACCAGCGCGGTAGTGAGCAGCCAGGCGAGTGCGGCGGCGGCACCGAGCCAGAGGGGGAAGGCGCTGTCGAAATTGGGGGCGAAGCGCGGGGGGTCGAAAAACACCCAGAAGCGGTGCAAGAAAAATTCACCAGTCTGGGCGTAGCCAAAATTGGCTACGAAGACGGCTTCGAGGAATTCGTTGAAGCGGTTGGTTAGCGCGAAGTAGCCCAGGGTCGAGCCCCAAACGACTAGCGGGCCGGCGGCGAAAGTGGCCCAAGCCATGGTCGCGTATTTGAAACGTTCCGCGGGGTAGTAGGTCCACGCTTTCACCACGACCCAGGCGGCGAGGAAGACCCAGTAGACGGCCATGTTGATTTTGAAAACCGAAGCCAGGCCAAGTGCGAGGCCCGCGAGGAAGGTGAAGAGAAGTTGCTGGCCCGGACTGCATGGGCCGTAGAAAAAGTGTGGGGCCGATTTGTCTTTGGGGATGAGTGGGGCGATCTCGCAGACGTCGGCCCAGCCGCGCAGGGCGAGCCACCAGGCGGCGAGGATGAAGGTGTTCATGTAGATTTCGCGGTTGGCGCCTTCGCCGCCAGTGCCGGGGTCGGAGGAGACGACGGCGAAGAGAATAGCGCCGAGCAGTGCTGCGGGTCGGCCTGAAATGCGGCGGAGGATTGCGAAGATAAGGGCGAGTGACGCAACGGAAAATGCGGTGGCCAGCCAGCGAAAAACGAGAGGTGAGTCGCCGAAAATTTTGATCGCACCGGCGAAGAGCACGAACACACCGGGGGGCTGATGATCCCACGCATCGATGTAGAGTTTGCCGCCTTCCAGGAGTTCGCCGCCGATGTAGGCGTAGTTGGCCTCGTCGGTTTCAAGCGGCAAGTTGAAGGCGTGCAAGCGGAACAACACCAGCACGACACATGCCGTCAGCACGATGGCGGCGTCTACCAGCTTGGGACGGGAAACGATCATCTATGCAATAGAACCGTCAGACGCACTTCCGTCAAAGCGAACAGATACGGGGATGAATCGCATTTAAGTAAGGATTGCGGGAGGGGTAGTCACCCCGCGATTTGTCCTTTGCCCGCTGCGATTTTTCGAGCCGCCTCGATCCATCCATCCAGCCTCTACCTTGCTGACAAACTTGGCGGACCTTTCAAGTCGGTCCGCGCGGGCGGCAATTTCGGCGCCGGACGGCTCCTGAATTTTTCGTAGTTTTCCGTGTGCATGCTGGTGAGAGGTATCGGACGGCCATCCATAAACATGTGGGTTACGACGGTGACGGTCTGGGCCGGCGACCCGGTGGTGACGATCACGTCGGCTTGTTTACCGGCTTCCAGCGAACCGACGCGAGCGGCGATTCCAAGGATTTCAGCGGCACCCAGCGTCAGCGCGTACTCGGCTTTTTCCTTGGGCAACCCGTGGGCGACGGCCATTCCGACCATCGATGGAAGATCAAACGATGCGGACGCGGAATCGGATGCGAACGCGAAGCGCACGCCGGCTCGGTCGAGGTCGCCTGCGCAGCGGTAGACGGAATCCCACGGCTCGTATTCGCCGCGCGGATAGCTGAGCGTGGTGGCCAGAATGACGGGAATGTTCTCATTCGCCAAACGGTCGGCCAGCTTCCAGCTTTCCTGTGCACCGTACAGGATCGGCTTGAGTTCATGTTTTGCAGCAAACTCGAGGGCGTCGAGAATTTCCTTGGAGGTCGCCGCTTCGAGGAGCACAGGCTTTTCGCCGCGGACGTAGGGGATCATCGCTTCCAAAGTGAGATCGACTTCGAAGTGCACCTCCGGCGATTTTCCTTTGAGGGCTTTGATGTCGGAGTAATGCCTTGCTTTGGCGAAGTATTCCTCCAGTTCGCGCATCACTTTCTTGTGCTCGTCTCTGCGTTTGCGTTTCTGCTCGTCGGGATCGTCGGCCGCCGCCGTGCCGAATTCCAGGCCCTCCGCCGTGGCCAATCCCATGGAGAGCGACTCGCAGAGGTGCTCGTCTTCGTCTTCGCCTGGGCCGCGACGGCGTTGTTCGAGCAGGTCGATCGGGAGACTGGGAACGCTCAGGTGCAGCCCGAACGCGCCGACGACGATCATTTCCGGCGCCGTCCAGCCATCGAGATGAATGACGGAACTTTGGCCGGCGATACGCGCACCGCTGGGCTTGGCGAGCGTGGTGGTGATGCCGGCCGTGCGGGCGATGGGGATGAGTTCGCTGTGCGGGTGAACGGCGCTCGCCGTAACCAGGTGCGGGTTGTAAGTGCCGATATCGCGGAAGTCGCGGGTGGCGCGGAGCGAGTCGATTTCGCTGAGGCCCAAAATGCTGCCCGCGTCGATGAGCCCGGGATAGACATGCAAGCCGGTGCCGTCGATCACGCCGGCGCCTGGCGGCACGGTGAGGCCGCTACCGACTTCGAGAATTTTGTCTTCGAGAATCACCACGGTGCCGCGCTCAATAACTGGGCCGCTCATGGGATGCACGGTGGCGTTGGCGATCGCGTACAGGCGGTGAGCGGTTTTTGGAATTGAATTATTGATTTTCTCTCCGACAGCCGGGCCGGCGGACCAGTCGGCAGATTCGGTGCGCGCCGGCCGCAAGTCTTCGAAGAAAACCTCGCCGTCGATGATGGTCATGACGCACTTGCTGAAAGTATCGAGGGGGTGGCCGTTGAAGAGGGCGATGTCGCCATCCTTGCCGACTTCGAGGCTGCCCACGCGATTGTCGATTTGAAGCTGCTGCGCGGGATTCAGGGTGATGAGCTTGAGGGCTTCGGTTTCGTCGAGGCCGCCCCATTTGATGCACTTGGCCGCTTCCTGGGCCATGAAACGAATGGTGTTGGCGGAGTCCGAATTCAGCGTGGCGTTGACGCCGCCGCGGGTCATGAGTGCCGCGTTGTGCGGGATCGCCTGGTAGGCCTCGACTTTGTAGGCCCAGTCGTTGGCGAAGGACGATGCGCCACTGCCGTGGCGGGCGATTTCGGGAGCGATGCGGTAGCCTTCGAGCACGTGGTGCAGCAGGCCCACGCGGACTCCATAGTCCTCGGCGGCGGCGAGCAAGCGCAGAATTTCTTCGGAGCGGTAGCAATGGCTGTGGATGGTGATGTCGCCAGCGAGGATGTCGGCCATTGCTTCGAGACGCAGGTCGCGGCGAAGGGGGCGCGGGTCGGAGCCCGACTTGGAGTCGCGTTCAAATGCGTCCCACTCGGATCGATAGATTTTGCCCTTTTCGAAGGCGGTGCGGATGACGGCCTCGACTCCCATGCGCGTCGTGGGGAATCGCTTGCCGAAATTTTCCGCAAAGTTGGCTTGGACCACGTTTTCGCCGAGGGCGAATTTAATCGTGCGCGGGGAATCGGTGATGAGCATTTCGGAAACCGGTCTGCGGTACTTCAATTTGAAGACAACGTTTTGGCCGCCAATAGGGTTGGCCGACCCATGCATGGCATGGTGAGTGGTGACGCCCCCGGCTAAGGCGCGGTAAATGGCCAGGTCGTTGGGGTCGATGGTGTCGGCGATGCGGACTTCGGCGCTGATGGCGTTGGGGGATTCGTTGACGCCGTCGATGCCCAGGTGCGAGTGCGGATCGACAATGCCGGGCATGGCGTAGAGGCCGCTGCCATCAACAACGGTCAAATCGCCAAGCTCTTGCTCAGGCCAATCTTCCATTTTGCCCAGAGCAGTGATTTTTCCTTTGGTGACGGCGATGAAACCGTGTTCGATGGGCGCGGATGAAACCGGCAGAATTGTAACGTTTCTAAAAATGATTGAGCCGTTGGTCTTTCGCATTGGGATGCGATCAGTCAGAATCTCAGATGCGAAGTCGGGACCACCGTCCGGCTCGTCTGCGGTGGATTTCTCCACCGTGGGCTCTTTTTCCGGCGACTTTTTGTCGTCTGACTTGTCGGCGGTTTTTGAATCCTTATCGCCGTCTTTTTTCTTTTCTTCCTTTTCGTCGATCTCGAATTTCTTGCCGTCGATGAAGACGAATTTGACGGTCGCCTTCTCATCGGCGAGTGGCTTGGTCATAAGCGTGAGATTGGCGACCTGGCCCACTGCAATTTTGCCAAGCTGATTTTTCTGTCCGAAAAACTCGGCGGGATTGGCGGACAGGGCCGCGACGGCCGCGGTCTCGGGCAAGCCTTTTTCGATCACCATGCGGAGATTCTTCGTGAAGTCGGCGGCGTTCTTGAAATCGCGCGTGGTCAGCGCGAAAGGGATTCCTGCTTCGTGCAAGCGCACGACGTTGGCGACCTGCTCCTCCCAGAGCCGGCGCTTTTCCTTGCGCACCTTAAGCGGTTCGTAAATTTCGGTCTCCTTCTCGTCCTTCTTTTCCGCTTCCTTTTCAGGCTTTTTCTCTTCGAGCGCGGCATCGGGCTTTTTCGCCGACTCCGGCACATTCGGCTCGGGCCCTTTTTCGGCTGGCGTCTTGGGGTCTGGCTGGGGAGCCTCAGGCTTTTCGACCTCGCCGGGCTTGGTGACCTTCTCCGGGTCTTTGGCGATCTCCGCCTCGCGCGGCTCGGGCGCTTTGGCCGGTTGCTTTTTCTTTTTGCCGTACTCGGGCTCTTCGTCGAATTTCAAGCTGACAATCAGCGGCACGCGTTCGGCCTTGATGCGGTCGGCGACTTTCCAGGCTTCTTTGCCACCCGAAATGATGATGTTCAGGCCGAACTCCTTGCCCAGATCGAGCGCCCGGCGGATTTCGTTTTCGGAGTTGGCGGTGAAGATGACTGGCTGCGCGCGGGCCAGAATGGGCTGAAG
>JBKJYI010000057.1:0-2916 GCA_046715855.1 Phycisphaerae bacterium | reverse complement strand
ACCATGGAGCGTGTGATGGTCAGCGGGGACCCTGGCCGCCTGCAGCAGGTGGCGAGCAATTTGCTTTCCAACGCGATCAAGTTCACTCCCGAAGGCGGAACGATTGAATTGAGTGTTACCAAGTTGGACGACAAAGCGCACCTGCGCGTGACCGACTCGGGCGAAGGAATCGGCTCGGACTTCCTGCCTCATATTTTCGAGCGATTCCGGCAGGCCGATGGATCACTCACTCGCCGGCGCGGGGGCTTGGGGCTCGGACTCGCCATCGTGAAGCAATTGGTGGACTTGCACGGCGGCACGGTCACAGGGATGAGTGATGGCGAGGGTAAAGGCTCCCGTTTCGAAGTCATCCTTCCGCTTGCGACGTATGCCGACTTGGCCCAGGAGAGTGGCTATTCCTGTTTGTTGGACCCGGGACTCGACCATGATCTTGCCGGCTTGAAAATCGTTGTGGTGGATGACGACCCGGACGGTTGCGAAGTGGTTCGGCGGTTTCTTCTTGAATGTGGCGCCGAGGTCGAAGTCGCCCGATCTGCGAAAGACGCTTTGAAGATTATCTCGCACGCCTGCCCCGACGTGTTGGTCAGCGATATCGGCATGCCGCATGAGGACGGGTATGATCTCATTGCCAAAGTCCGAGCCATTGAATCGCATAAGCATAAGCGCGTTGTCGCGATCGCTTTAACTGCGCTGGCACGAACCGAGGATCGCGATCGCGCACTGAGCGCCGGCTACGACCGGCACCTGGCCAAGCCCGTTGAACCCATGGCCTTGGCCCTGCTCATCAAGCAGCTTAATTCACAACGCCAAAACGATCGCTAGACCGGAACCCTGAGCCCCTCATCCTAGCTCCCGGCCATCGCCACAACCGAAAGCGAATAATGTTCTTGACAATTGCCTATTGTCAGTATTATATTCGTCCATTATGGCTTCCGACAGCACATTTGATGATATTGACCGCGCCATCTTGAGCCTGCTGCAGGGCAACTCCCGCATCACCAACGTCGAGATCGCCCGGCAGGTGGAGATGGCACCATCGGCGGTTCTGGAGCGGATTCGGAAGCTCGAAGACCGTGGCGTCATCCAAGGCTATTCGACTCGGCTCAACGCCGGCGGCCTGGGATATGGCCTGCTCGCTTTCGTCTTCGTACGCAGCGAAGGCGGCGTCTGGCAGGGCGACTTCGCCGAAAAGCTGACGGCCATTCCCGAGGTGCAGGAAGTCCATCACGTCGCAGGCGAAGATTGCTTCCTGGTCAAAGTCCGAACGCGGGACACCGCCTCCCTCGGTACGCTGATCCGCGACTCCATCGGCTCTCTGCCGTCCGTTCGATCAACGCGGACGACAATCGTGCTGGAGACCGCGAAAGAAACCATGGATCTGCCAATCAAACAAAATCACAAGGAGCGCGGGGCATGACGCCGCAACTTTCGAAAGCGGGGCCAAGCAAACTGGGAGTCGCCGCCGCCTTCGCGGCGATTTACGTGATCTGGGGTTCGACCTACCTCGCCATCCGGTATGCCGTCGAGACGCTTCCTCCGTTGATGATGGCCGGCACGCGATTCATCATCGCCGGTTCGATTCTTTACGCCTTTGTCCGCATCCGCGGCGTTCCGCGACCATCGCGCATTCATTGGAAATCCACAGCGATCATCGGCGGGCTTTTGCTTTTGGGCGGCAACGGAGGCGTGGTCTGGGCAGAGCAAACTGTCCCATCGAGCGTGGCCGCACTGCTCATTACCTCGGTGCCGATTTGGATGGTGCTCGTGGAATGGCTCCGACCCGGCGGCAACAAGCCGGCCTTGTCAGTGGCAGCGGGGGTCGTGCTCGGTTTTGCGGGCGTGATCATGCTCATGGGTTCAAAAGACATGGGGGATGGCCAGCCGCTCGATCGCAGCGGGGCGTTCATCCTCGTATGCGGGTCATTTTGCTGGTCGCTCGGTTCAGTGTGGTCGCGAAGCATGCGCTTGCCGTCCTCGCCGTTAATGGTGACCGCCATGGAAATGCTCTGCGGCGGAGTGATGCTGACAGCCGCCGGACTGATGATCGGCGAAGGGTCTAAAATTTCCGCTGACCGAATCTCATTGCTTTCGGTAGCTTCGCTTGCATACCTCATTATTTTCGGATCACTCGTGGCGTTCACATCGTACGTGTGGCTGCTCAAAGTGAGTACGCCGGCGCGCGTTTCGACCTACGCGTTCGTGAACCCGGTAGTGGCGGTGTTGCTTGGCGTGACTGTCGGCAGAGAGCCCTTCGGCGCAAAAATGGTTATCGCTTCGGCTATCATTCTGGCGGGAGTGATTTTGATCACGCTCAAGCCCCGTAAGGTTGTCTTCGACGACGCGGTTTGGAAGTCGGCTCTTCCGGCCAGCCCGAACGCCGCGATCAAGCTGGAAGAACCGGTCCTATCGCGCGTCTGACGAGGGAATGAGTTCAAAATCAATGCGGAACGGCTCGGGCCCCGCATCGTTGACTTCAAGTTTGAAAATCAGCAAGGCATTGCACGCGAAGTCCACGCCCAGCAGCACTTCGAACGGACCGGCCAGCCCCTGACTTACTGGATTGGCCTCGGGATTGGCCGAGTCAACGGCGAAAAACCCTACGCCTTCAATCAAAGCATCCGCTGCGGCCTCCATATCGTTTGATTCAATCAAGGCGAGGAGTCGCGGGCCGCCGATGCTGAACACCCGCGCACAATCAAAAGTAAGAAATCCGCCGTTCGAATTCGGATCGAGCACGGCGGCGCCGGTCAGTTGGTATTGTTCGATGTCAGGCGGAGCGTCGGTGTTGGTTTGATCGTAGGACCCTAAGGTCATGACGGCGTGATGCGGCGTATTGTTCAGCACAATCACACCGAACGTCCCCCGTCCACCTGCCGTGTTTCCCCCCAGCGGCGCCGACAAGTTGGTCCATGTTTC
>JBKJYI010000056.1:0-4381 GCA_046715855.1 Phycisphaerae bacterium | reverse complement strand
CCGTAGAACATGACGGCCCCGCTCAATGCTAAGGCAATCCAGGCCGTGGCGTTCATGTCGGAAAATTCCTCTTGTCGCTCGGCAATCGTTCCGGCGATTCTGCTGCCGTTCGATTCTGCGCATCCGCTCGCCAGCGCCGAACCAATTGACGAGTGTACATGATATCGCGGACAGCCAAAACAAACAGCCAGACAACCAAGCCCAGCATGATGAGCCAGTAAACTGCGTAGGGGATGGGCCGGTCGGGGATGTCCACAACGTAGATGCCCAGCACAAACATGACGGAAATCAGCAGGCAGATGGCGGCGCCGAGCTTTCGCCACGGCCGGTGCCCGGAGAATGGGTAGCGGGCAGGCGCGGCGTCGTATCCTTTTCGCAAGTAGACCCAGGCTAAGGTCGCAGCCGTCGCGAGCAGGAGAATCGAGATCAGCAGCTTCGGGATCATCGTTAATCATAGCGACAGGTATACAGTTGTCTTAGGACGACCGGCGTTTTTCCAACTCTCGCTCGATCAGGGTCCCGACGAGCTTGGGGTCGGCTTTGCCGCCCGAGATTTTCATTACCTGGCCCCGGAGGAAACCGGCGGCGGCTTGCATTTTCTTGGGGTTGGCTAAGGCGTCGCGGACGGCTTGTTCGTTGGCTGCGAAAGCCTCGGCGACCCAGGTCGCGGTGGCGCCTTCGTCCTGGACTTGGACGAGGCCAAGTTTCGCCGCGATCGTGGCCGGTGGATCGGTGCTGGTCAGCATGGCCTCGGCGAGTTGGGTCGCGGCTGTCGCACTGACAGTGCCATCGCGTGTCATCGTGGCGAGTTGAGCCATGCGCAGCGCATCGACGTTTAACTCCGTCACACCCACGCCGCGATCGTTGGCCAGCTTGAGCCAGGCGTTGATGAACTGTTTGCCAACAAAATCCGGCATCCCACACGCATTGACGACCTGTTCGAACAAATCGGCCGTCGGGCGATCGTCGATGAGCGTGTTCGCGTCCATGAACGATAAACCGTACCGCTCGATAAGCCGACGACGACGCAGGACCGGGAGCTCCACAAGACTCTTCCGCAGGGTTGTTGCGAATTCTTCGGTGACATCAACTGGCACCAAATCCGGCTCGGGAAAGTAGCGGTAATCGTGGGCCCCTTCCTTGCCACGCTGAAACTCGGTCATCCCCCGGTTGGCGTCCCAGCCGCGATTCTCGTTGGAACTCTTGCCGAGTATGTAGTCGGGGTTACGCTTCCACTGATCGAACTGACGCCAGGATTCATACTCGACGGCCTGACGAACGGAGCGAAAGCTGTTGAGGTTTTTGACCTCGGCGATCGGAGTGCGCACTTCGTGTCCATCCTGCTCGATGGCAATGTTGATGTTCGGCTCGAAGCGCATCTGGCCCTTCTGCATGTTGGCTTCGCTGATGCCCAGATGGACCACCAATCGCTGCAATTCCGTGCAGAACACATAGGCCTCCTCGGCCGAGGCGATGTCCGGCTCGGTGACGATTTCCAGCAGCGGCGTGCCCGCGCGGTTAAGATCGACCAGCGTGCCGCCGGGCGTGTCGTGGATATTCTTGCCCGCGTCCTCTTCGAGGTGTGCACGGCGAATTCGCACGCTTCGCGGTTCTCCGGCCACGTCGAACTCGAACGAGCCATTGGTTGCGATGGGCTGATCGTACTGGCTGATCTGATAGTTTTTGGGCATGTCCGGATAATAGTAACTCTTGCGATCCCACTTGGTCCTTCTGGTGATTGAGCAGTTCAAGGCGACGCCGGCGAGTGCGGCAAGGCGTATGGCTTGTTCATTGATCACCGGCAGCGAGCCGGGGTGTCCCAGGCATACTTCGCACACGCAGGTGTTGGGCGGGGCGTCGCTGCGAAGCGGGCAGCCGCAGAAGAGCTTGGTCTGGGTACGGAGCTGGACGTGGATTTCCAGGCCGACGATGACGCGGGATTTGGCGTTCTGGGTAACCATGCGGTCCATTGTCGATGGGCGGTTTCAAAAGTCCAAACGTCGAAACGTCCAAAAGTCCAAATTGAGAGGCATTCAGAATCGGCCGGAATGGGTTCGCTCCGACATTTTTCATACTGGGGCGGATAGAGCGGAAAATCGGCGTTTTTGAGCGGGGAATGCGGGTGCGCGCCGGCGCGGAGTGCGCGACGCAGGCTGCACGAAGGCTCGACGAAGGGATCGGCGCAGGGTCGGACGCGGGCCTTTCGCCTGGTTTGACCAAAGAGATTGTATTCTTTTCGCCCATCATGGAAGAGAACATACGCGGCGCGCGCGGATTCGTGGTGTTGGGGGATCATTTTTCGTGGATTGAAGCGTGGCAGGATAGGGTTTAACGACGGGGATTATAACCACTGAGGACGCAGAGGCCTGCAACCGACTGCGCGGTGGCGGATAAGCACCCAAGATTTTTTGAACGGCAGTTCGGATAATATCTTCACGGAAAGGCGCCACGTTCGGACATCCGATGCCAAGTACGAAAACTTCGTCCTCTAACCAAAAAAACTGCTTGCTTTCAGGGGAGGAAAATTGTAGGCCAACGCGCCCACCGTGGTTCGCGCGCCTACAGTGTTCTACCTTGTCGGGGATCGCGGTTTCCCGAAGAACAAATCAAAAAAAAGGGAGAGGTCGATGCGGAATTCGAACAGTCTATTTCTATATCCATCGAATTACAGGAGAGGTGTTGTGGTCGTGCTGGTGATGGCATCGCTTGTCACGCTGCTTATTTGCGCGTCTCTGGCCATCGATGTCGGGTACATTTGCGCTCTGACAGCCGAACAGCAGAACAACGCCGACGCTGCAGCACTAGGCGGCGCATGCGAACTGCGTGTTGCCGATACCGACGTGGCCCGGGATCGCGCCCTCCAGCTTCTTGCCTTGAATCAAGTCCCTCAGAAGTATCTTTCAGTGGACGATCAGATTATTGAGTTCGGTTGGTGGGACACGGTGACGCAGACTTTCTATCCGGTGGACAACCCCGACGACGCATTCGCCGTGCGCGTGCGCGCCGCGCGTAACAACGCTAATTTGTTCTTCGCTCAGGTCATGGGCCATCACACGACGGATGTGAGCCGGTCTGCGGTGGCTCTGGGAAGCAAGCCGTGCGGGGGTATATGGGGCTTGGAGGGCATCAAATTTGGAAGCATCCAAACCGACAGCTTTGACTCGACCACGGGAACTTACAGCGCGGCGACAGCGGGCCATCACGGAAATCTGTGCAGCGGGCGCGGGATTGAAGGAGATGGATCGTTCGTGGTCAACGGCGATGTCATGACCGGCTACGGATATCAACTTCTCATCGATGGAGTTTCCGGGCAGATCACCGGCCTCACGACGTCCACCGTCCCAGAGGTGACTCCACCCCCCTATGGCTTTGGCAATGTGGCCTACGCCAATGACAATACGATGATCGGATTGACCGACTCTGGAGCGAGTCCCTGGGGCCGCGGAGTGTTGAATCTTAGTTTCGGAAGCCGGGACAATCTGACCCTGCCAGGGGGAACCTATCATCTCAATTCGATCACACTTTCCGGCGGGGCCACCATCAGATTCACTGGCCCAGCGACCGTTTATGTGGTCGGTGACATCAAGGCTGCGGGCGGAGCGCTCCTCAATTCTTCGCAGGATGCAGGTAACTTGTCGATCATCTCTAGGGGCAAAGAAGTGAGGTTCGGCGGTGGAGTCGACTTCTATGGATCGATACTCGCTCCATTAGCGGAGGTAACCATGAGTGGTAACTCCGAATATTATGGGGCGCTGGTCGGTAGGGTCCTGAAGCTGAACGGAAACTTCACTGTGCACGTGGATGAATCGTTGCCACTCAATAAGCCGTGGTTCGAAGCGCCCCCCCCGATCCTTGTGCAGTAATCGGCGATCGCGGAGTGCTGAGGTGCGGGGTCCGCAGATGCCCGCAGGCGCATTTTCCTCAACAAACATCGCACCAAGGGCTGCTGGTACCCTTCGCCTAGGTTCTTCGTGATTCCGATGGAATATGCCGCCAACGTTTCCCGCGCGATTGACGCTGCGGCGTTGGGCGACCAAGTTAGGTAGGGTGCGCTGCAAACCGAATCGGCCACTGCATTACGCGGGGGTACAATCTGGCGGGCAACACGAGCGGTCGGTGTCCCGAATGTGGAACGGGGGCGAAAAAAGAGGCAGAAGACAATGATGAAGTGGGTGACGCGGGAACGTCCGAAGGTTGACCGGATTGCCTGTCGGTGGCTGGTTCTGCGATTCATCGACCCCGAGGCCGAATTCCTTTTTGTTCCCGAGGGCGAGGTCGTGAAAGTGGCCGAAACGACGGGGGCGATTCCGTTCGACGTGTCCGGAGTCGAGCTGACGCATGTGGGGCCACTTTGCAGCTTCGACGCGATCATGAAAAAGTA
>JBKJYI010000055.1:0-3862 GCA_046715855.1 Phycisphaerae bacterium | reverse complement strand
TCAGTCCACGGTGGCGAGCCCGCATACAGCCGGTCCTACGGTGCCGGTGGCGAACCGGCGTGCTGCCTGCCCTACTTCCCTGCGTACCCCAGTGCCTGGTCGATGGCTTCATCCATCGTCTTCGGCGCCGGCCCTCCAGGCTTCGCGCCGCTCGGGCGGAGCGGTTGCTGCTCCTTGCCCGGTGCCGGCGGTGCCTTTTGCACGACGATCGCTTCGTAGAGCCGCTTGATCGTCGGCAGCCACAGATGCGGCGGGTATTCACCAATCACCGCATCGATGCCGGCGAGGACTCTATCCTCTTTCGCCTTGTAGTCAAGATCGGTCGCGGCCATCTGCCCGGCCCACTTCTCGATATCTACGAGCGCGCCCTCGCGGGCCTGCTTCGTTTTCTCCTGCGCTTCGGTGCTTGCGCGCTCCTCCTGCTGCGCCCGATCGGCGCTGCGCTTGGAGAGCGCGTTCTGCCGGCGGGCTTCGGCGATCTCGAGCGCCCGCTCCTTCGTGATCTTCAAGTCCTCGACCTCCTTCTGCAGGTCGGCGTGCGCAGCGAGCGGATCTTGACCGTCGCCGGGCTTGCCGAGCGCCTTCAGGAGGAAGCCTCGCTGGCGATCGAGCACGGAGAGCGCGGCCTCGAGGTCCTGGTGGTTCCTCGACTTCGTCAGCCGGTTGTACTCGAGCAGCTGCGCCAGGTCGTCGTCGGTCGTGTTCGTTTCCTTGAGCACACCGAGGATCGCGTCACGAGAGCCGCGCAGCCCGGCGTTGTCCTGCTCCGCCTTGTCAGCCCGCTCGCGCTCGGTCTTCGCGATGCCGAGCACCTCGTTGAACCGCGCCTGCGTCTTTGCCGATGTGGCCTTCTTCTCCTCTGGCGTGAGCTCGAGCGCCTTCAGGTCCTTGGGCTTCGCGGCATCGGCTTTCGCTTTGGCGGCCGCGGCCTCCTTCTCCTTCAGCTGCTTCTGGGCTTCGGCGTCGCCGGCCTTCGCCTTCTCGGCGAGGTCCGCGGCTGCTTTCTCGTCGGCCGCCTTCTGCTCGGCGGCTTTCTTCTCGGCGTCGGCGGCGGCAGGATCGGCGCCGGCGTCTGGCTTCTTGTAGCCGAGGCCCGCGTCTATCGCGGCGGCCATATCTTGCGACTGCTCCGCGGCAGCGCCGCCGGGTGGCTTGGCCGGTCCCGGATCGCTCGCTACCGTTGCTCCTGCTGTCCCGTCTGCTGCAGGCCCGCCACCAGCCTCGGTTTCGCCGTCGCCAGGTGCTTCCTCGTTCACCGCATATTGTCGATACCACATCGCCAGCTCCTATTCCGTGAGGATCAATGCAAGCGCGCGCGCCCAGTAGCGACGCTCGAATTCCAGCCTCGCGCGCTCGCGGTCCTCGATCGAGGCGATCGCGGCCTGAAGGACCGTGCGTAGCTGTTCCGCCGAGGCAGCGCTTGCCATCGCCTCAGTGAATTCATGTGCCACTGCCGCAGCCGGGCTGAAAACTTCTCGCTCGCGTCGCTCGAGGCTTCGGAGATAGTCCTCAACCATGCGCTGCTCGCGCGCGATTTCGGTTGGATGCGGGCGCCTACCGCGGAGGAACCGCAGGCCAGAGCCGTCAATCCCAACAGCAGGCGCAGGCGGCGGAGCCCCTGCCCCGGGGCCGAAATAACCAGGACCGTAGTAGCCATTCCCGAAGTAGGAGCCGAACATCTCATGTCAGGTCGAGCGTCACGGCTGAGCGGTTGCCGTCTGCATCGGTTGTCGCCGTAATTACGTCCTTCGTGTCGGCGATGTTGCGGTACTTCGGCGCGAGCGGGAGGCCGGAAGCCTTGCCAAGTAGGGCAGCGATGAATCCGCGCATCGCCTGCACTGCGGTCGTCGCACCAGTCATGACTTCCGCCCAGATCGCCGTCACCCCGGCGGCTGAAAGCGCGTAGCCGGTCTTATCGTTGTTCGTTCCGACCGTCACGGCAGCCGTAACGCTGCCAACCGCGCCGACGACAGAACCCACAGATCCAGTGACCGATCCGACCGAGCCGGTGAGATTGCCTGTGATTGTCGAGGTAATGCCACCACCACCGCCAAACTGCGCTGTCGCCGCCGCGCCTCCGTGCGCGCCATTGATCAGCACGGCGTTGACGTTCGCCGTCACGGATGCAACCGAACCGACGACATTGCCCCCGACATTTCCGGTTACAGAACCCACGGCGCCGGTGACGGAACCGACTGCGCCAGTTACGCTGCCCACAGCACCTGTTACCGATCCGACGCTGCCCGAGATATTGCCTGTCAGGTTCCCGGTCTGATTTGCACGGAAGTCAACGCCACCAACTCCGGCGATGAAGCTGGCGCCGTCCGACGTTCCGGCCGTGCCTCCTGTGATCCTCATGCCGTGCTTCGACGTGCCGTTGCCGGTCGCAACTATCGCATCGCCTGCCGTTGGCAGCAGAGAAAGCGCATCTCCAGCCGTCGTCGTGACCGCAATTCCTTTGCCGGTTGCCCCCGCGGCGAGCTTCATCGCGGCCCCCGCGCCGTTGCCCGTGATGTCGAGTCCAGCGCGACCGCCAGTGCTCGGCGCGGAGATCGTCATGCCGTCCGATAGGACCACGTTCCCGGTGTGCGTCGTAACCCCGGTTATCGTCAGCGCGCCCAACGTTGTCGTGCCGGTGTTTGCGCCCGAGATCAAAAGTCCCCCGGATGCGCCTGCCGCCACAGCAGGAACTGCTCCGCCAACATCTTTTGCGGTCTGCGCCGTTCCGGCCCCGGTCGGTCCCACCTTCACGGCGTTCGCATCCACCAAGCCAGCAGCATCTACCACCATGCTCCGGCCGCTCGTGGCAGGATAGGCGAGGTCGTCAATCTGCCGCGCAGCGGTCTGGATGTTGACGATCAGATCACACCATTCAGCACCGGCTGCGTCCGAGAAAATCACCGTCACGTTATCCGCCGTCATCTCGGTCGCGCTCAAATCCACCTTGATCATCTTGCTTGCGGCAGGCGTCACTGCCGGCAACGTGGTCAGGTTTGCAAGCGCGCCACCGTCCTTCGATACCTTCACATCGCCGGCTGCGAGCGTTGCGCTGCCCTGCAGGACTTTGGTGTTCGCCTGCGACACGAGGCCAACGTAGAAGATGTACGCAGTAGCTCTCTTCGCCGGGACGTAGGTCGCCACGTCAGCCGCCCGATATCATCGATACGCCGGGCGTTTGCTGCGAGTCAGACAGATTGACGAATTTCGTTGCCCTGTCATCCGTGGCTACCGGGGTGTAGATGATGATGATGTAGCCGGCACCGCTCGCGCCACCGACATTGCCGCCGCCACCGCCACCGCCACCGGTTGCGCCGATCCCGCCTACAGCAGCAGCGGTGGATTCGCCGCCCCCGCCGCCGCCACCGGGGCCAGCAGTTGCGCCGCCCACAGTTGCCGTGTACTGCGTCCAAGTCGAGCCGGCGCCACCGCTACCGCCGCCGTCAGCGGCTCCGGCCCCGCCGCCGCCCGTCCCTGCTGTGCCTGCAGCACCGGCTGTAGCACCGCCTCCTGTTCCACCGTTTCCATGACCGCCTGCGCCGAAGTTCGCGGTACCGTTCGCGCCGTTTGCAGATGAACCCCCGGCCGCACCGCCCCCGCCGCCGTGCGCATCCGCGCCAGCCGATGTCGTGTCGCCGTTGCCGCCGGTCTTGCTTGCCAAAGCGGTGCCATCGGCTGCGTAGGACGACGCACTGCCGCCGCCAGCGTTCGTGAGGAGCGTGGTATTGCCAGCGCCGCCGTTGCCGCCTACCTGCTGCGTGCCACTGCCGCCGGTTGCGATGCCGCCAGCCCCGCCAGCCGTCCCGGTAGAGCCGCTGCCGCCTTTCGCGCCCGCGCTCGCTGCACCCACCGACGCACCGTTGAA